>JBGOWC010000048.1:0-9059 GCA_041478415.1 Terriglobia bacterium | reverse complement strand
TGATCGAGCACGGCGCCAGGTCCCGCCGCGGCACATTTTTCAATTTCAACGGCACGGCTGGCGTCTGGCGGCGCAAGGCCATCGAGGATGCCGGCGGCTGGGAGCACGACACGCTCACGGAAGACACGGACTTGTCCTATCGCGCGCAGCTTCGGGGCTGGAAATTTCTCTACCTCCCGGAGATCGAGTGCGCCTCCGAGTTGCCGGTGGACATGAACGGCTTCAAGGCGCAGCAGGCGCGCTGGGCCAAGGGCCTGATGCAAACCGCGAAAAAGATTCTCCCGCGCGTGATGAAGTCCGACACCCCCTGGCACGTCAAGGCCGAGGCTTTTTTTCACCTGACCGCGAACATCAGCTACCCGCTGATGGTGCTGCTCTCGACGATGCTGCTCCCCGCCATGATCGTGCGGTTCTATCAGGGCTGGATTCAAATGCTGGTCATCGACCTGCCGCTCTTTCTCGCATCGACTTGCTCGATCTCCAGCTTTTATCTCGTGTCGCAGCGCGTCCTGCGGCCGAAGAGCTGGCGGCGGACGTTTCTCTACATGCCGTTTGTTCTGGCGACGGGGATCGGTATTTCGGTTCGCAACGCCAAGGCCGTGCTCGAAGCGATCTTCGGCTTCAAGAGCGAATTCGCCCGCACTCCCAAATACAAAATCGAAGGCAAAAAAGACACCTTCGTCAAAAAGAGCTACAGAAATCGCGCCGGCTGGATGCCCTACGCCGAAGTACTGCTGGGACTCTACTTCGCGCTGACCGTCGTCTACGCCATCTCCAACGAAAACTACGCGACGGTTCCCTTCCTCCTGTTATTTGTCTGGGGCTACCTCTACACCGGCTTCATGTCGCTCTCGCAAACCTACTTCGCCCATTTGCGCTTCGGCGTTCGCGCACCGGAGATGCGCCCCGCCGCCTCCGGCGCCCCGGGCTTTTGATCTATCCGGAATCCCTGCTTCGGACCCGTTGACTTCCTTATCGGCTCGCGAACATACTTTTCGTGGCTCCCCTATACTAGTTCACCGGAGACGATCCATGCGTCTGATGATGAGTTTGCTCTTGTCTGGTTTCCCGCTTTTGACTTCGGTCCGCGCCGATGAGACGCATCACCATCCACTTTCCGCCGCGCAGGTTGGCTCAGTTCACTTCTCCACTTCGTGCTCGAAATCCCTCAGCGCCGATTTCAATCGCGCCGTCGCTCTTCTGCACTCTTTTCAATATGAGCACGCTCGCCGCGCGTTCGGCGACCTCTCGCGCCGGGATCCCGCGTGCGCCATGGCACAGTGGGGCGTCGCCATGTCCCACTACCACGGAATGTGGGGAAACGGTGATACGGCGGCTGGAAGAAGCGCCCTCCGCCGTGCCCAAGCAATTGCTGCAGCCAATTCGAAAACCACCGCTCGCGAAAAGGCCTACATCGACGCTTTGACGGCTATCTATCGCGAGGACGATCAGGACATGCAGGCACATGCGGTGGCTTTCGAGCAGAAGATGGCTTCACTGCAAGCAGCCTACCCGGCCGACGGCGAGGCTGCGATCTTCCACGCTCTCACCCTAGTTATCACCGCTCCAAAAACGGACAGGACTTTCACCAATCAGCGCAAGTGCGGCGAAATTCTCGAGCCGCTCTTCAAGAAGCAGCCGCACCATCCCGGCATAGCTCATTACATCATCCACTGTTACGACAATCCCGTCCTCGCCGAGCGCGGCCTCGATTCCGCCCGCCTCTACGCCCGCATTGCCCCGGCGTCCGCCCATGCCAATCACATGCCTTCTCACATCTTTACCCGCGTGGGCCAGTGGGAGGATTCGATTCGCTCCAATGCAAAGTCCGCCCAGTTGGCCGCCGAGGCCGAAGCCACATCCGCCAACGGGGAGGCTCGCGACCAGCGGCTCCACGCGATGGACTATCTGGAATACGCTTTCTTGCAAAGCGGCCGCGTGACGGAAGCAAAGGCGGTTCTCGATCGTATGAGCGCTCTGCGACCCGTCGCTGGACTCACGCTCACCGGAGATTACGCGCTCGCCGCAGTTCCAGCGCGCTACGCCGCTGAGCGCGGAGACTGGAATCAAGCCGCCAACCTTCAGATCCGTAAGGAAGGCGTCCCTTGGGCGCAGGCCATTACCTGGGCAGCCGTCGGCATTGGCAGCGCGCGTTCCGGAAATCTCGATCGCGCGGCTCAGGCCGAACAAGCGCTCGCCTCTCTTCGGGATGTGATCGCCGGCCAAAACAATCCCTATTGGTCGAACCAAACGGAAGTGCAGCGGCGCGAAGTCGCAGCATGGATCGCCCAGAAGCCAAGTAAAGGCGGCGATGCAGTGGCGATGATCCGGTCAGCCGTCGAACTGGAAGAGAGCATGGACAAAGATGCTGTCACGCCGGGTGCGGTGACGCCTGCCCGCGAAATGCTCGCCGAAATGCTCCTGTTGGAAAATCATCCGCGGGAATCTCTTTCCGAATACGAAGCCGTGCTTCGGGTCGCCCCCAATCGCTTCAACGCTTTGTACGGCGCGGCCGGCGCTGCGGAAGCCTCAGGGGACCAGGCAGCCGCCAATCGCTACTTCCGCAAATTGACCGAGATTGCCGTCGGCGAAGAGCGGCCCGAATTGGCGACCGCACGAAGAAAACTTGCTCTGTCCGCCCGTAATTCTTCGTCTCCACAGCCCTAGAAATTTTCTTCCGGCTATCACAATTACTTAGGATAGAATCACGCGGCCCGCAGCCCTGTGGGCATACCCGACTGCTGGCGTCTTGATGTGCGCCTTCGTAAAGAGGTCTCGCAATGAAGAGTCTGGCAATGCGTCCAATGTCCTGTTTTCTTTCCGCTTGGTTGTTCTTGGCTTCCCTTCTTATCATCATCCTTGCCGGCGCCGTTTCAGTATCAGTCGCTCAGCAGCGCCGCGACCGCGAGCCCAACAGCGTCTACGCCGAGCGGCGCGCGAAAATCGCCGCGCAAGGGGAAGCGCCGGTCATTCTTTTTGGATTTACCGGGCGAGAAGAGTCCGCGCAGACCTACATCTTCGCCCAGGAAGATTGCTTCTACTACCTCACCGGCCACAACGAAGAGGGCGCCGCGCTCGTGATCGTTCCGGAAGCGAAGCATAACGGCAACGGCGCGAACGGGAACGCTTGGGACGGCCCGCGAGAAATCCTCTTTATCCCGCCGCGCGATCTGCAAAAGGAAAAATGGAATGGCGTCCGGATGGGCCCCGCCGATCCGGGAATCGGCGAAAAGACCGGTATCGCGGATGTGCGGGCGTTTCCGGAGCTTCGCGCCACCGTTGAGAAACTCGCGAAGAATTTCCCGGAATTTCAAACCATTTTGCCCTACCAGAAAGAGAACGGGGGCTACCCGCATGAAAAAGACTGGATCAACTGGCTTTCCGAAGTTGCCCCGCAGGCAAAGCTGAAGGACGTCCGCGCGCAAGTCAACGCCCTGCGCCAGATCAAATCTCCGGGCGAACTCACATTTCTCCGGAAGGCGATTGATCTCTCCGGTGACGCGCAACTTGAAGCGATGCGCATGATGCGGCCGGGACTCTACGAATACCAGGTGGCGGCTCGCATGGTGGAAGTCCACGCCATGGGCGGCTCCGAAGCCGAAGGCTACGCGCCAATCGTCGGCGCGGGCATCCATTCCACCGAGCTCCACTACGACAAGCTGGCGCGAAAGATCGAACCCGGCGACATCGTTGTTCTGGACGTCGGCGCACAGTTCGCCGGCTACTCCGCGGATATCACGCGCACGCTCCCGGCAAACGGGAAATTCACGCCGCGCCAGCGCGAAATCTACGAAATCGTCCTCGGTGCCCAGAATGCCGCACTGGCTGCCATCAAACCCGGCATGACGCTGTGCAAGAAGGAAAGCCTCTTCAAGATCTCCTACGACTACATCAACTCTCACGGAAAAGACTTGCACGGTGAGCGGCTCGGAAAATATTTCATTCACGGACTCGGGCATCACATCGGCCTCGATGTCCATGATCCCGGCGACCACTGTCGCCCGCTTGAGCCCGGCATGGTCGTCACCGTCGAGCCCGGAATTTACATTCCCGAGGAAAATCTCGGCGTGCGCATCGAGGACGACGTGCTCATCACCGAGACGGGCAATCAGTTGCTCTCCGAGCGCCTGCCGCGTAACGTGGACCAGATTGAGAAGATCATGGCCGATGCGGCGAAGAAACGCGGCAAGTCCGGCGATAGGTCCGACGATTGACCAGGGCGACTGACCAGGGCAATTGACCAGCTTTAAGAGCCGCCTATATACTGTATGTTCGCGCTGCGGGTGAAATTCGCCGCAGCCGGCCTCGAGTCATTCCGCACGCAGCCGTTTTCGGCCCGCCGGAATTTCCGAATCGCAGCACTACGAGACAGGGAGCCGCCGGTTCCGGCCTGGCCGGAGTCGCACTAAACGATGAGCAACGTCAAAGCGACCCAACTTCGCCCCGGCATGGTCATCCAGCACGAGGGCCAGCTTTTCACGGTTTTCAGCGTTGACCATCGCACGCCGGGCAACAAGCGCGGCTCGATGCAGACCAAAATGAAAAACCTACGCAACGGCACAATGATTGACTATCGCTTCCGCGCCGAGGAATTCGTCGAGCGTGCACTTCTCGACGAGATCGAGTACGAGTATCTTTACAGCGAGGGCGACGATTTCCATTTCATGAACACGGAAACCTACGAGCAGATCCAGTTGTCCCGGGGGGAGCTCGGCGAAACGGTCTTCTACCTGATTCCGAATACGCTCGTGAAGGTCGAGTTCTTCGAGAACAAGCCCATCGGCGTGGACCTGCCGGACACGATCGAACTGGTTGTCGTGGATACGGAGCCGACGCTGCAGAAGGCCACCGCGAGCGCGGTGATGAAGACGGCGAAGCTCGAGACCGGCCTTACCATCCAGGTGCCGCCGTTCGTCAATAACGGCGACAAAGTGAAAGTGGATACGTCGGAAGCGCGCTACGTCCAGCGCATGTGACGAATTTTCCGCCTCCGCAAGAGGAAGAGCCGAAAGAGGCGTCGCCTGAAACTGAACTCAGGCGGCGCCCTTTCTTTTTCCGGCCGCCGTGGCTCCGGTCTTTTCGGAAAAAACGCGCGCGAAGATCGCATCCACGTAACGAAGCTGGCGTTTCAGATCGAAGGTGCGATCGAGCCCTTTCGCGTCGAGGAATTTCGTAATCCGAGGGTCGGCCGCGACGCGCTCGCGAAAGCTTGTATCGTTCTCCCACGCCGCCATGGCATTTTCCTGCACCGCCTTGTAGGCGTCGTCACGCGGCATGCCCTTTTCCACCAGATCTTGCAGAAGCTGTCCGGAAAAAACCAGCCCGCGCGTGGATTCAAGATTTCGCAGCATGCGCTCCGGGAAAATACGCATCTCGCTCACGATGGCGGTCATCTTCGCGAGCATGTAGTCTGCCAGAATCGTCGAATCGGGCAAGATGATGCGCTCGACCGAGCTGTGCGAAATGTCGCGCTCGTGCCACAGCGCAACATTCTCGTAAGCCGCGAGCATGTTCGTCCGCACCAGCCGCGCCAGGCCGCAAATCTGTTCGCAGTTCACCGGATTGCGCTTGTGCGGCATCGCCGAGCTGCCGCGCTGTTCTTCGCCGAAAGGCTCTTCGGCCTCGCGCACTTCCGTGCGCTGCAAGTGGCGAATCTCCAGCGCGATTTTTTCGAGTGTCGCCGCGACGAGCGCAAGCGCGCTCAAATACTGCGCGTGGCGATCGCGCTGGATCACCTGCGATGCTACCGGCGCAACCTGCAATCCCAGCCGCTGGCAGATTCTTTCTTCCATTTCCGGGCCGAGGTGCGAAGCGTTGCCGACCGCGCCGGAGATTTTTCCGACGCCCATCTGCGCCGCCGCATCGCGAAAGCGCTCCTGATTGCGCTGATTTTCCGCGTACCAGTTTGCAATCTTCAATCCGAACGTAATCGGTTCGGCATGGATCCCGTGGGTTCGGCCGATCTGCGGCGTGTGGCGGAACTCCTTCGCGCGGCGCGCGAGCACGTCGCCAAATCGCGCCAGGCCCGCTTCGATCAGCCGTGACGCATCGCGCACGAGCAGCGCCTGCGCCGTGTCCACAACGTCGTTCGCCGTCATCCCGTAGTGCAACCAGCGCGACGCCACGTCATCGCCGATGGTTTCGCCGACGGCCATGGTGAAGGCGATGACGTCGTGCTTGACGCGCGCCTCGAGCTCCAGGATGCGCGGCACGTCCACGCTCGCGCGCTTGCGGATGCGCGCCGCGGCATCGTGTGGCACCTGTCCCGCCTCGGCGAGCGTTTCCGTGGCCGCCAGCTCGACTTCGAGCCACTTCGCGAACTTGTTCGCGTCGCTCCAGACCCGGCCCATCTCTTCGCGCGTGTACCGTGGAATCAAATCTCTCTCCCTGGCGAGATTCCTCTTCCCACCGACGAGGCCACCCGGGCGAACTCGGTGGAAAGAGGCCGTTTGCCGGAAAAAAGCCGTCTCTAATGATACCGTACTTTGCGGGCGCGGTGCCGGGCATGCCGGCCGGACGGCCGGGTCTCCCCCTCACACCTAACCGCGGCACCCTAAACCCTGTCTAAGGAGTTGGATGGTCGAGAGCCTTGAGAGCACCGGGGGAACCGATGCGGTCGCCGTCGAGCGCACGCTTGCGGGCGACTCCGATGCCTTTCGGGTTCTCGTCGAGCGCCACAGTCGGAGCCTCTTCCGGATGGCCTATCGCATGACAGGAAATGCACACGACGCCGAAGAAGTGGTCCAGGAGTCGTTCCTCCGCGCGTATCAAAAGCTCCGCCAGTTTGAGTCCCGCGCGAATTTCGGCACCTGGGTCTATCGCATCGCCACGAATTGCGCGTGGGATCGCATGCGCAAGCGCCGCAGCGAAGAGTCGCACCGGGAATCACCCGGCGCAAAAACGGAAATGAACGAGCCGGAAATCGCCGTCGAGTATCCCGACGGGCGGCCCGCACCGGATCGGCTCGCAGCCAGCGCCGAGCTGCGCGAGCGTATGCAGCAGGCGCTCCGCGCGCTGAGCCCGGCCGAACGCGCTGCGTTTGTCATGCGCCACTGGGAAGGCCGCGGGATCGAAGAGATTGCGAAGACCCTGCAGGTGCGTTCGGGAGCCGCGAAGAATACGGTTTTTCGCGCGGTGGAGAAATTGCGGCAATCGCTTGCCCCGTTCGTCCAGCCGCGCGGCGCAGCGCGTTCGCGTAGCGTGGGAGTAGCCTTCGGCGCCGCGCCGGGTACGGAATCATGAAACACCCCACGGGAGAAGAATTAGCCGCCTATCGCGAAGGCGAAATCTCGCACAGCGAAGCCGTCGCTGTGCACCTCGCCGGCTGCGCGGAGTGCCGCACCGAGCTCGAGCGCATCGAAAGCGTTCTCGCGGCACTCGACACGCTCCCGGTGCCGGACCCAGGTGAAGAGTACGGCCGGCGCGTGTGGCAGCAAATTGCGCCGCGCCTTCCCCGGCGGCGCGCGTGGGATTGGAGCGCATGGCTCCAGCCGAAGCGATTGCTAGCGGCAAGTGCTTTAGCGGCGGTCATTCTTGCCGCGTTTCTCGCGGGGCGCTTTTGGCCACCCAAAGAGCCTGACAAAGGGCCTGAAAGACCGGAGCCCACCGCTGAGCAAGTGCGCGAGCGAATATTGCTGGTCGCCGTCGGCAGCCACCTGGATCGCTCGGAGATGATTCTCGTGGAGCTCTCCAACGCCGCGCCGGATGCGCGCACGCCGAAGCAACTCAATATTTCCGCCGAGCAGCGACGCGCGGAAGACCTCCTCGCGGATAACCGTTTGTACCGGCAAACTGCCCAGCACGAAGGGGATGCCGCGCTAGCCAGTGTTCTCGACGACCTTGAGCGCGTGCTTCTAGACATCACCCACAGCCCGCAGGAAGTAACACCCGCGCAGTTCGAAACAATTCGCAAGCGGATCGAGTCGCGCGGAATCTTGTTCAAAGTGCGCGTGGTCGGTAAGGACGTGCGCCAGCGCCAGGGAAAGATCGCGCCTGCTCCGGCCAAAGATCAATCAAAAAAGAAGGAAAGGAACAAAGCATGACAACAGGAAGAAAAACAACCGAAATTGGCGGAGTTTTGTTGGCGCTCGCGGTGTTGCTCGCAATGCCCGCGATTCCGTGGGCGGCGATGGCGGCCGCACCGTCGCGCGCAGCTTCCGCAGTTTGGCAAAACCCGGGACAAGACCAGGACGCTGCGGAACGCGAGGATGCGAAACGTGAGCGCGAGCAGGAGAAGCGCGAGCGCGAACAGGAAAAAGCCGAGCGCCTGACCGAGCTCTACGACGACGGCCAGGAGGCGCTTGACGAGGGTCATTGGGAGCAGGCCGAAGGCAAGTTTTCGGAGCTCGCCGGGATGAACGGTCCGCAAGCTGACGGGGCGCTTTATTGGAAGGCCTACGCGGAAAGCAAGGCGGGCAAGAAAACTGCCGCGCTGGCTGCGATCGCCGAGCTCACTCGTCGTTTCCCGCAGAGCCGCTGGGCCAAGGATGCGAAAGCACTCGAGATCGAAGTGCGCCAATCGAACGGCCAGCCGGTCAAGATCGAAGGCGAAAGCGACTGCGAATTGAAGATGCTGGCCATGCAGGGCGCCATGAACAGCGATCCGGACCGTGCGCTTCCGATTTTGGAGAAGTTTATCGGCAGCTCGAGCCAGCCGCGGTGCAAGGACAAAGCCCTGTTCGTGCTCGCGCAGAGCGGAGAGCCGAAGGCGCGGGAGATTTTGGGCCGCATCGGGCGCGGACAGAGCAATCCGGAACTGCAGCGGAAGGCGGTGAACTATCTGGGAATCTTTGGCGGGGAGGAAAGCCACAAGATACTTGCGGAGATTTATGCCTCGACTACTGACACGGAATTAAAGCGTGCGGTATTGCGTAGCTACATGATCGGCGGCGACAGCGATGCCATCTTTGCGGCGGCGAAAAGCGAGAAGGATCTTTCCGTGCGCCAGGAAGCGATCCGGCAACTTGGGCTCGTTGGCGGTCACGAACAGCTTGAGCAGCTCTACGAAACGGAAACCTCGGCGGAGATCAAGCGCGAACTGCTGCAGGCGTTTTTCCTGT
>JBGOWC010000023.1:0-11333 GCA_041478415.1 Terriglobia bacterium | reverse complement strand
CGGCACGCACAGCCAAGACGGGAGAAAGCTCCGCGGCGGGCGGAACGATTGTAACGGGGACGCGGCCGGGACGTCAGGAGAGAGATGAGAAGAGAGTCCCGGGTGCGGTCGGCGCGAGGAATAAAACGCGGCCGGTTGCGTCCGTGGTTACGCGCGAACCGCTGGACAGGTTCACGGTGACGCCCGGGGTGAGACGCCCGTCAACGTCGAGCACGGCGAGGGTGGCGCGTTCGCCGGCGGGAATGCGGCGCGGGAGAAGAAGAATGCGCGCGGCAGAGGGAGCCGGGGGAGCCTGCTGGGCCGGTGTAGATCGCGGAAGAAATATAGCCGCGGAGCCGCAAAGGGCGAAGCAGATCGTTAGATGTCGGAGGGTGAGAATCATTGGTTAAGAAATTTTCGTGGCGAGACGGAAGACCTGGGCATCCACGAAGAGGCGGAAGAGATCGGGGTCCACTTCGTTGTCGCGGACGCAGAGAGTGAGAATCTCGAGAGCGCGGTCGGCGGGAACGGCGCGCTTGTAGGGGCGGTCGGAAGCGGAGAGGGCGTCAAAGATGTCGCAGATGGTCATCATCTTCGCCTGAAGCGGAATGTCACGCGCGCTGAGGCCGTGGGGATAGCCCCTGCCGTTCAGTTTTTCATGATGGGCGGCGGCGATATCCGGGATGCGGCGAAATTCGCCGGTCCAGGGGATCTGGGAGAGGAAGTTGACGCTGTGCACGACGTGGGATTCGATTTGGCGGCGCTCGTCAGGGTCGAGGTTACCGCGAGGAATGGAAAGAAAGCGGACCTCTTCGGACGTCAGGAAAGGCCGCTCGGCACCGTGCGGATCGAGATAGGTCTTCCGCGCGATATCCTGGAGCGTGGCGAAATCACCAGCGGGGAGAATGGTGGGCTCGTTGGCGCGGCGGATAAATTCGATGTAGCGATTGAGCTCGTCGAAGAAGCGCCCGCCCTCCTCGTCAATGGAGCGAACCCGAGTCTCCGCCTGATTCTGAGGAAGAGAAAAAAACGCTTCGAGTGTCTGGCGAAGAAAACGAACTTCCGCTTCTTTGCGGATGTAATCGAAGCGGTCCAGCACGCGCGAGAACTGGAGCGGATAGAGCTTCTTCGCTTTGACAAGAACTTCTTCGCGGACGCCGACCTTGCCGAAATCGTGGAGCAGTGCGGCGTAACGGAGTTCCTTCATTTGTTCGCGTGAGAACCCCATGCCGGCATAGGGGCCGCGAGTTTCACGGCCGGTGGCTTCGGCGAGTGCGATGGTCATGTCGCAGACGCGCTGGGAGTGGCCGGACGTGGTGGGATCGCGCTGCTCGATGGCTTTGACGGCGGCGTTCACGAAGCCGTCGAAAAGATTCGCGATATCGCGGTAAAGCCGGCTGTTTTCGTAGGCCACCGCGGCCTGCGAAGCGAGAGAGAGCCCGAGGCGGACGGCGCGCGCGGGGAAAGGCTGCACGTGGCGGCGAACGCCGGCAGAAGAGGCGAGGCGTGCCCTGGGATCGCGCTTGCAGTTGATGAGTTGCAGGACGCCGAGGACTTCGCCCTTCCCGTTTTTCATGGGAAGGGTGATGAGCGAGCGCGTGCGGTAGCCGGTTTCCTCGTCGTAGGTGGCATTGAAATGATAGGGGCGGCCCCTCGGGATGCGGTGGGCATCCGGCAGCTCGACGACTTCACCGTGGAGGGCGCAGTAGCCCGCCATGGAGGATTCGGTGAGCGGCAGGGTGTGCTCGCGATAAGGGAACTGCGCACTGTCGTTCTGCGTGAGCTGAAAACGCAGGCGGCGCTCGGCGGGCCGGCCGTTTGCGGAAGCGTGGTCCTGTTCGACGAGATAAAGAGAGCCGGCGTCGGCGGAAGTAATTTGGCGCGCCTTCAGAAGGATGAGGCTGAGCAACTGATCCACATCGCGAGTTTCGGAGAGGGCGATGCCAATCTGGATGAGCTCTTCCAGCTCGCGGGCGGTTTGGGCGGCGCCGAGGGCGGCGGGACGCGCCGCAGACGCCTGCTTGGAAGAAGAGGGATGTTGGGCGTTGGCCATGTGGCGCCGACTCAGGTCAATCGAGAGTCGCCGGAGGCGGATGCTCGGCGTAAGAGGAGAGTATAGCGGATGCACCGGAAAAGAGGCACGGTGGAGTAGGGGAGAGAAAGGCCCGCGGCCTAATCCTTCGCTCCGCTCAGGGCGAGAGGCGGCGGCTACTGGAGCGGGCGTAGCGAAAGAGCGAGTAACTAATTGAGGCCAGTCCATTGAGGGGTTCGGATGGCTTTGCTAGCGTGGGGAGAAGGTTTCCCAGGGCAGGCGCTGGGTGTGTGTCCTGATACTTGTGAGCAGAAGGAAAGAAATGAAACGGCTCGCGGGTGTGCGACAGGGAGTGAACTCTGTGCGGATTGAAAGCGGAGGCAGCAGCGATGTGGGGCGGGTC
The DNA here is from genome assembly GCA_041478415.1 of Terriglobia bacterium. Taxonomy (GTDB): domain Bacteria; phylum Acidobacteriota; class Terriglobia; order Acidiferrales; family UBA7541; genus Acidiferrum. The sequence goes on along the minus strand of JBGOWC010000023.1, from coordinate 8,919 downwards.
CGGGGGAATAATGAAGACAGCTTCCGGATCGTGTCACCCCTGAACCTGTTTGTCCTCTCGGACGGCATGGGCGGAGAGGCCCACGGCGAGGTCGCGAGCGCGATGGCGGTCGAGACCCTGGTATCGCACTGCCTCGAGGCCGAGAAGCATCACGAGGCGCCGCTGTGCGGGGAGCCGCTGGTGGGCTGGAGCGACCGGACCAAGAGGCTGGCGAGCGCGGTGCACCTGGCGAACCAGAAGATTTTTTCGTCCGCGGAGGAGCATGCGGAACAACAGGGAATGGGCGCGACGCTGACGGCCGCGTGGATTGACGGCGAGCGATTGAGCGTGGCCCATGTGGGAGATAGCCGGGCATATCTTCTGCGCGGGGGCGGATTGCTGCAGTTGACGAGCGATCACTCGCTGGTGGCGGAGCAAGTGCGCCGCGGGATCCTGACGCCAGTCGAGGCGGAACAAAGCGAAATGCAGAGCGTGCTGCTGCGGGCGCTTGGCGCGCAGCCGGAGATCGAAGTGGAAGCGGAGGAGCACAGCCTGATCGCGCGGGACGTGCTGCTGCTCTGTTCGGACGGATTGACGCGCATGGTGACCGAGCCGGAAATCGCGGGGACGCTGCAGGCGGAGACGGACCCGCAAAAAGCGGCGGAGAGGCTGGTGGCGCTGGCGAATGAATATGGCGGGGCGGACAACGTGACGGTGATTGTGGTGCGAGTGGAACCGGATTCGAGAGGGTGGTTTTCCTGGCTGCGCGGAGGCGCGCGGAAGAAATCGCCAAACGGCAACGCGGCGGGAGGAAGCTGAAATGGCGAAGCTCAGCCTGATGTTCGAAGACAAGCTGGTGAAGGAAGTCCCCATCGGCGGGCGGCCGGTGGGGATCGGACGAGCGCCGGACAACGACTTGCCGGTGGACAACCTGGCGGTGTCGAATTATCACGCGCGGGTGTATTTCGAAGCAGGGAAGCTGGTGGTGGAAGACCTGGACAGCCTGAATGGGACGTTTGTGAACGACATGCGAGTGGAGCGCGCCACGCTGCGCGACGGCGATTCGATCCACATCGGCAAACACAGGATCAAGGTGGACGCCACGGCGGATTCGGTGCTGGGGTGGGATTCGGGCCCCAAGGCGAGCGCGCCGCGGATCGACGAGACGATGGTGCTGGACACGAAAGCGCGGCGTGACATGCTGCAGCAGGCAGCGGCGATGGGCGAGCGTTCGCAGTTCGCGGCGGGGCGGATCAAGATGCCCACGCTTGTGGTCCTCAGCGGTAGAACGGATCAGAAGGAATACGTGCTGACAAACAAATTGACGGTGATCGGAAAGTCAGGGATGGCGACGGTGCGGCTGAAGGGCTGGTTCAAACCGCAGGTAGCGGCGCAGATCCACGCGCGCGATGACGGTTATTACCTCGGGCCGGGCGACAAGGTGCCGCAGGTGAACAGCTCGCCGATTCCCGGGCCGGTGCGGCTGAATGACGGCGATTTGATCGAAGTGTGCGGCGTGCGCATGAACTTCCTCTTCCGCGAGTGATGAGCCTGCAGCGATGAAGGCTGCGTCGGGAAACAACGCGAAACGGCGTGGCGGCCTGGGTGTTTACGAGCTGCTGCAACAATGGTGGCGGCACCGGGTTTCGTTTCTGCTGAGCCTGGGCATCACGGTCTCCGCGCTGGCCATCTATTACTTCGTATTTCTCCAAGAGCGAAAGACTCCCCTTTTTGAATTCGTGCAGCGACTCGAGCTGGACACGCTGGACACACGCTTCCGGTACCGGCCGCAGCGTTTCACGCACCCGGACTCGCGAATCGTGATCGTGGACATTGACCAGCGCTCCCAGGAAGTGCTGGGGCGCTGGCCCTTTTCGCGAACACATTTCGCGAAGATGCTGGACGCGCTGCACGGAGACGGCGCAAAGGTCGCGGCGTTCGACGTGACGTTCAGCAAACCGGATCAGAGCGCGGCGCCGATCCGCGCGCTGTGGGCGGAGCTCGAAGCGAGAAGGAAGCGCGGCGAGGTGGTGGACCCGAAGCTCGCGGGGGAAGTGCAGCGACTCGCGGCGCAATACGATGCCGACAAACAATTTGCGGAGGCCGTTCACCGCTTTGGCGCGGTCATTCTGGGGAACTTCTTTCTCTACACCGATGCGGACATGCGGGGGATCGACGACGCAACGCTGGATGCGTACGCAAACCAGCTGGGCTTTTTTGCGTTCCCGCAGGTGATCGGGGCACGCGAGGGATTTCAAAAGCAGGACCGCGTCCACTTGATCGAAGAGTACGCCGGCGCGGGGATGCTGCCAAAGGGCGCGGAAGCCAACATCGATCCGCTGACGAGCGCGCTGAGCGGCGACATATCGTGGACCGGGTTTTTCAACGTGCCGCCGGATGCGGACGGCGTGGTGCGGCGCGCGACGATGATTTTGCCGTACGGGCGGTCACAGAACCTGGAGGAGTGGGATCTGTTCGCTTCACTCGACGTGATGGCGGCCCGGGCATTTCTGGGGCTGAAGTCGGACCAGACGATACTGCTCTACGGGCCGACGGGCGTGCTGGAAATCCAGTTCGGTTCCGGCCTGCGGGTGCGCCCGGATGGGCGCGGGCAGATCCTGATCAACTACCAGGGACCGACGGGAAGTTTTGCGCATTATTCGATGGCCGATGTGGTGAACGGGAGTTTCGCGCCCGGGGCGTTCCGCGACAAGATCGTGCTGATCGGGGCGACGGCGACGGGTATCGGAGACCTGCGAGCGACGCCGTACGGGGGAACCGATTATCCCGGGGTGGAAATCCACGCCAACGTTGTGGACAATATTCTGAACCAGCGATTTTTGAAACGCGGCGCGAAGCAGGCGCTGACGGATGTACTCCTGATTTTTGCGTTTGGCATCCCGCTCGGAATCTGGATGGCGCTGGTGTCGCCACGCTGGATGCTGTTCGGGCTGGGGCTGGTGGGACCGCTGGTGGGGGTGAACTTCTGGGCGTTCCTGCACGGCTGGTGGCTGAACTTCAGCGTGCCGGCGCTGACGCTGGCGAGCAACGTGCTGCTCGTGTCGCTCTATCGCGCGTTGATCGAAGAAAAAGAAAAGCGGAAAGTGCGCACGGCGTTCGGGCAGTACCTGAGCCCGGAGGTAATCCGGCGGCTGCTGATCAATCCGCGGCTGGTGGACCCCAGGAAGACCGACGTCACGGTGATGTTCAGCGACATTCGCGGGTTCACGACCATTTCGGAAAAGCTGGACGCGCATGATTTGGCGCACTTCCTGAATCAGTATCTGACGGACATGACGAAAATCGTTTTCGACCGGCAAGGGACGCTGGACAAGTACATCGGCGATGCGGTGATGGCGTTCTGGGGCGCGCCGTTCGAGGAGGCGGGACACGCGGAGAAGGGCTGCGACACAGCGCTGGAAATGATGAAGCGCGTCCACGAACTCCAGGCGCAATGGAAGACGGAGGGAAAGCCGCCGCTGGACATCGGGATTGGCCTGAACACCGGAGTCGCGTCGGTGGGGAACATGGGCTCGGTGCTGCGATATGGCTATACGGCGCTGGGGGACGCGGTGAATCTGTCGTCGCGGATCGAAGGGCTGAATAAGGAATACGGGACGCATATTCTGGTGAGCGAAATGACCTACAAAGCGGCGAAGGATGCGGGATTCATCTTTCGCGAGCTGGATTTGATTCGCGTGAAGGGCAAGCTGCAGCCGGTAACGCTCTACGAGCTGGTGGCGCGGCAAGCGGACCTGCCGGCGGGAGGGCTGCCGGCGGATCTCAAAGAGCGCATGGAACGATTCGCGAAAGCTCGCGCGCTCTATCAGAAAAGGCAATGGGCGGATGCGCAGACGGCGTTTCAGGGAATCTTGGAAAAATGGCCGGACGACGGGCCGGCGCGACTCTACTGGAAGCGATGCCAGGAGTACTTATTCGACGAGCCGCCGACGGGCTGGGACGGCGTGTTCACGATGACGCACAAATAGAAGTGACGCTCCTTGCCAGCGTCCCCGCAGGCAGAAGCATTCGACCGAACGACCCTCAGCCATCCTCCTATTGCACGGTGAGCGTGAACGTCGTGGCGTGCGAGAGCGAGCCTGCCGTGGCCGTAACCGTGACGGTGGAGGGCCCCTTCGGCGTGCCCGCCGCGCCTCCGCCAACGCATCCGGACGTGATCGCTCCCGTCAGGAGCAGCAACACGAGCGGGAGATAGGCCACGAGTTGCCTGCGACGAACACCCTGGCGAAGAGCGGCGAAGCTCATCATCGCGAGCAGGGCGGCAAGCGATAACCAGCCGATTTGCACCGGCTGCGAGGGCAAACGCCGACGCGATGACATCGTGGGCGGCGCCGCGGTGGTAGCGGTGGTCTGAATCGTCAGCGTACTCGTCGCGGCGGCAGCTCCCGGAGTAATGCTGGCCGGGCTGAACGTTCCGGTTGTAGCGGCTGGAAGACCGGTGACAGTAAATGTTATCGCGTTGGGGAATCCTCCCGCACCGGGCGTGACCGTGAACGTCGCGGTCGCGGACGCGCCTGCGGTGACGGCGACGGTGGCGGCCGAGCTGGTCAGGGCGAAGTCTATCCCTGTGCCGTTTAGAGTTACGATCTGGGTCTGGCCGGCGGTTCCGCCGGAATCGTCGGTGAAGGTCAGGGTGGCCGCGCGCGCACCGATGGCGCCGGGCTTGAATGTGATCCCGGCCGTGCAATTCGCGCCGGCGTTCACGGTCGAGCCGTTCGTGCAAGTAGCCCCGCTCGCAATCGCAAAGTCAGCCGCATTCGCGCCGCTGAACGCGACCGTTGCCAGATGGAGCTGCGAGCCGCCCGAATTCGTCAAGGTGACGGTCATCGCGCTGCTCGTCGTTGCGACGCCCTGATTGCCGAACGCCAGCGTGCCCGGCGAAGCTGCCGCCGAGGAAGGCGTCACTCCGGACAGCGCAACCGTTTGCGGGCTGCCGGACGCATCGTCCGCCACGCTGACGGATGCCGTGCGCGTGCCGTTGGCCGTCGGCGTGAAAGTGACTCTGATGAGGCAGTTCCCGCCAGCAATCACCGCTAGGCCGTTGGTGCAGGTCGTTCCCGCAGCGATCGCGTAGTCACCGGGATTTGCACCCGTGAGAGTGACGGCGCTTGCTCCGGCGAGATTCAGCGTTGCCGTCCCGCTGTTTGTCAGCGTGATGGTCTGCGGCGGGCTCGTGGTGCTTAGCGCCTGCGCCGGGAAGGTCAGGCTCGTGGGAGCGAAGGTCACGGCCGGCGCCGTGCCGGTGCCAGTGAGCGGCACGGTTTGCGGACTCGCCGCGGCGTCATCGGCCACACTCACGTTGGCAGCCTTCACGCCTGTCGTGGTCGGAGCAAACTTTACGCCGACTCTACAATTGCTGCCTGCGTTCAGTGCGCTCGCGCCCAGGGGACATGGCGTTCCTGCGCCCGGCGCACCGAGCGTGAACTGCGTCGGGTCGGCGCCGGTCAACGTGATGCCCGTGATGTTCAGCGTTGCCGTGCCGCTGTTGGTGACGGTGAGGTCGGTGGTCGCGCTGGTCGTCCCCGTGCGCTGATTGCCGAAGGCCACATTCGTCGGAGCAAAGGTCACAGCCGGGGCCGTGCCAGTACCGCCGAGCGTGACGACTTGGGTCGTTCCCGCAACGCCGCCGGCGTTGTCGGTAAACGTAAGCGTCGCGGCGCGCGCGCCCGGCGCCGTTGGCTTGAACGTGATGCTCGCAACGCAGTTGGCGCCGCCCGCAACGTTGCCGCCCGCTGCCGGGCAGGTTGTCGCCGGTGCAGCAAGGGCGAAATCACCTGCGTTGGCTCCGCCGATGACGATACCAGTGATATTCAGCGCTGCCTGTCCGTTATTGGTCAGCGTGATGTTTTGTGCCGTGCTGGTTGTGCCGGTGCGCTGATTGCCGAAGGCCAGGTTGCCGGCCGATAGCGTTGCGGTGGGCGGCGTCTGGCCTGTGCCGCTAAGGTTGATGACCTGGGCCGGAGTGACGTCATCGGTGATGGTGATCGTAGCGGCCTTGGCGCCCTGCGTCGTCGGTGCGAACGCGGCACTGATGTTGCAGATCGCATTCACGGCGAGAGCAAGGCTGTTTGTGCACGTCGTTGCCGCGGTCGTGAATTCACCCGGGTTCGTTCCGCCAAGTGCGACTGCATTGGCAGCGGCCAGGTTCAGCGTATCCGTGCCGGTATTTTTCAGTATCACGACTTGCGCCGCGCTCGTCGAGCCGATGATCTGATTGCCGAAGGCCAAGGGAGTATTCGGCGTGAGGGTCACCGCCGGGAAGATGCCCGTTCCGGTCAGATTGTCGTTGGCTGCCGGCGTCGCGCCCTGGAATGTCACTGTGACGGTGGCTGCTTCCGCTGCCGCCGTGGAAGGCGTAAACGTTATCGTGATGGTGCAGGTGTTTCCGGGACCCAGAGATGCGTTCACCACGAGCCCGTTGACGCATGTCCCGCCAGTGATGGCGAAATCGGCTGCATTCGCACCGCTAAGCGCTACCGCATTCGCTGCCGCAAGCTGGGCCGAGCTGGTCCCGCTGTTCGTCAAGGTGATGGTCTGCACACCGCTAGTCGTTTCCTTTCTCTGATTAACAAACGCCAGGGGTGACGGCGCCAGGTTGATGGTTGCGGTCGTGCCCGTGCCGGTGAGACTGACCACTTGCGTGGTGGGGCTGGCGTCATCGGTGATGGTGAGTGTCGCGGTTTCAGCGACTGTCGTCGTCGGACGGAACGTGACATTGATCACGCAGTTTCCGAGCGAGGCGACGGCCGCGTTGTTCGTGCACGTTGTTGTGCCGGCCACGATGGCAAAGTCAGCCGCATTGGCACCGCTGATGACGACGGCGTTTGCCGCTGCCAGATGTAATGTGTCGGAGCCGCCGTTGGTCAATGTAATCGGCAGCGGAGCGCTGGTCTGGTTCACCACCTGAGGGCCAAAGGCCAGCGTCGTTGGAGCAGGCGCCGCTTGCGGGAAGACGCCCGTCCCGGTGAGAGGAACGGTCTGCGGGCTGGCGGCGGCGTCATCGGCGACGCTGACGTTGGCGGCTTTCGCGCCGATCGTGGTTGGAGCGAACTTTACGCCCACTTTGCAGTTGGCGCCCGCCGCGAGGTTGCTCGCGCCGAGAGGACAAGCGGTCCCGCTCGTGGGTGCCCCCAATGTGAATTGTGTGGGGGTAGTACCGGTCAGGGTGATGCCGGTGATGTTCAATTGAGCGGCGCCGCTGTTCGTGATCGTTACGTCGATTGTTGCACTTATCGTTCCAGTGCGCTGACTGGCGAACGCAACGTTCGTTGGGGCAAAGGTCACCGCTGGCACCGTTCCCGTGCCCGTCATCGGAACAGTCTGCGGACTCGCCGCGGCGTCATCGGCGACGCTGACGTTTGCGGCCTTCGCGCCGGTCGTCGTTGGAGCAAACTTCACCCCAACCTTGCAATTGGCTGCTGCATTCAACACGCTGGCACCCAGCGGGCACGCCGTCCCCGTAGTCGGTGCACCCAGCGTGAACTGCGTGGGATCCGTCCCGGTCAACGTGAGGCCGGTGATGTTGAGCGCCCCTGTTCCGCTGTTGGTGATGGTGACGTCGGTCGTGGCGCTGGTCGTTCCGACCTTCAGATTGCCAAATGCTACGTTCGTCGGCGCAAACGACACCGCCGGTGCAGTGCCGGTGCGGGTGAGTGGCGCGATCTGCGGGCTAGCCGCGGCGTCATCCGCGACGCTGACGTTGGCAGCCTTCGCGCCGATCGTGGTTGGAGCAAACTTCACCCCTACCTTACAATTAGCTGCTGCATTCAACACGCTGGCACCCAGCGGGCATGCGGTTCCGCTGGTCGGAGCGCCCAGCGTGAACTGGGTCGGGTCGGCGCCGGTCAGCGTGATGCCGGTAATGTTGAGAGCGGCCGTTCCGCTGTTGGTGATCGTCACGTCGTTCGTGGCGCTGGACGTCGCGATTTTCTGGTTGCCAAATGCGACATTCGTGGGAGCAAACGTCACCGCCGGTGCGGTGCCTGTGCCGCTGAGTGCGACGCTCTGCGGGCTGCCGGAGGCGTCGTCTGCCAACAGCAAAGTCCCCGCGCGCGCGCCGATCGCGCCCGGCGTGAAAGTCACCTGAACGAGACACGTATTCCCCGGGCCCGGTGAGGCAGCCAAGACAAGACTGTTCGCGCAAGTGGTACCCGCAGCGGTGGCGAAGTCTCCGGCGTTGGTCCCGCCGAATGTTACGGCGCTCGCGGATGCGAGAGTAACCGCAGCCCCACCGGTGTTCGTCACTGTGACCGCCGTAGCGCCGCTGGTTGTTCCGGTGCGCTGGTTGCCAAAATTCACCGGCGAGGGAGCGAACGCGATCGCACCAGTGACGCCGGTGCCGGTCAAGTTGACAACCTGCGTAGTCGGGCTGGCGTCATCCGTGATCGTCAGTGTCGCACTGCGCGGCGCTGCGACTGCAGGAGAGAACGTCACGTTGATAACGCAGTTCCCGCCCGCGAGGATGACCAGGTTGTTGGTGCAGGTGGTTGTCCCCGCGACGAGGGTGAAGTCTCCCGGATTGGTTCCGCCTTTCGTCAGAGCGGTGGCGCCGAGCGTGAGCGTGCCGGTACCCGTGTTCGTGAGCGTGACCGGGCTCGGCGAACTTGTGCTGGAGACGGGCTGGTTGCCAAATGCCACGGTCGGGGTCGAGAGGGTGACAGCGGGGAAGACACCCGTGCCTGTGAGAGGCACTGTTTGTGGACTTCCAGCGGCGTTGTCCGCCACACTGATGCTGGCGCTCTTCGCTCCCGTAGACGTGGGCGCAAACTGAACGCCGAAGAAACAGGACGCACCCGCGTTTAGCGCAAATGCTGCAGCGAGATTGCACTGCGTCCCGCTGGTGGCAGCCACGAGATTGAACTGCGTCGGATCGGTCCCAGTCTTGGTGATAGTAGTAACGTTCAGCGTACCCGTGCCGGT
>JBGOWC010000010.1:0-12885 GCA_041478415.1 Terriglobia bacterium | reverse complement strand
TTTCCAGCGACGGTCGTGGACGACGATGTAATCGGTTATCGCGTCAATATCCTCGACCCATTGGCGCTTGGACCGCTCGAGTTGAGAGAAGCGGCGGAAATTCACGAGGGAAAGCGCGGCATGGCTTGCCAGCGCGCGAAGTAGTCTGCGGTCAGCCTCGGTAAGCTCTTTTGGTTCGCGCAGAAGGAAGACGCAGCCAAGGCGCTCACCATCACCGGAATCGATGCGCACCAGGAGCGTTTCAAAGCCCTTGGGGCCCTTGGGGGAAGATTTCGAATTGGAGAATGCCCCAGGATTGGCGGGCAGAACGGCGACATCTTCTTCGACCGTCCGCGCTGAAGCAACCAAGAGCTTCTCAAGCGTTTTCCCGGGCCGGTGCTTTTCTTCCTGCGAACTTCCGCCGGAGTAGAAATCGGCTTCTGCGCCGCGGAAAACGGCCACGGCGCACCATTTCGCCTGTAGCATGCGACCGGAACGCACGGCAAATTTCCGAAGAAACTCAGGCAGGCTCTGCGATTGCGCCGCATCGAGCGCGAGGTCCATCAGCTCTTCGGCGCGAGGCGACGACGCGCGGACACCCCGCACCTTGCCCCTTTGTGCGGGGGTGCGGCGAGACGATATGGATTTGGCGCCACGCATCGGAGGTTAGGGGCTCTGCGCGCGTCTCAGTTTCTGCGTTGAGCACTTTTACCCTAGCGGTGAATCTCATTCTGAGTCAATTCAAGTTGAGACGCCTGGTGTTGAAAGGACCACCCTCCTGGCCTGGGCCACGTCTCACGCTGAGACCAACTCCGAGCTTCGCAGGGTCGCGTGAGACGCGCGGCTAATCTTTCGCACTGAGGGCCTGCCTGCAGTCGCGAGCGTAACTTCATCCACAAGAACGATTTGGCTTTGAATTTCGAGCGGCGCCGAATGGCAGCTGCCCATTTCTTGACGTGGCACCTCACGTGCCTTTCCGTATGCGGGAAACTCCGATTCTGAGGAGGCGTGGTGTCAATGAGAATCAACTGGACGAAGTTTCTGAGGGTCGTGCTGAGCGCAGTCGCGGCCTCACTTCTTTTCGGGGCCATCGGGGTGGCGCAGCAGGGATCGACCGACGAAGGGAAGCGCCGGATCAAGACGAGAGTGTCGCCGGCCTATCCGGAACTCGCTCGCCGCATGAACGTCTCGGGAAAGGTCAAGATTGAGGTGGTGATCTCTCCGGACGGGCGTGTGCGCAGTACGCGAGTCATCGGCGGCCATCCGTTGCTCGTGCAAGCCGCGCAGGACGCCGTGAAGGAATGGAAGTTTTTCCCGGCGCCTGAGGAGACGACGCAAATCGTGGAATTCAGCTTCCAGAATAGCGGCAGTTAGCAGGCTTCAGTCGGGGTGGGGTTCGGGCGGCTCGAGCGGAAGTCTCACTGGGCCGCGAGGAGCGGAGGGTTCACGATATGACCATCGGCAAGAAACTCTACGGCGGGTTCGGGTCGATTCTCGCCATTCTCGTCCTTCTGTTCCTGGTGAATACAGCCGCGGTTCTGAAGGAGCGCTCCGCCCGGTCGGATGCTTCGGTGGCCCTGGACAGCGTTCGCGTTCTCGAGGCCGTCCGCTACCAGATCATGATCAACCGGCTGAACCTTGACAATTATCTGCTCAGTGGCGATCCGCGCGACGAGGAAAAGGTCACGCGCGGCCTGATCGATCTATCCGAGCTTGTTCGCCGGAACGAATCCCAGGCGAGCGGCAACGACGTCCTGCGAACAGCGGTCATACAGGTCCACAGCACGGAAGAGAGCTGGGGAGATAATTTTGCCAAACCTCTTCTCGCCAAGCGGCACCAGGTGGACTCCGGCGACGCAACCGTGTCCGATTTGCAGATTTTCTATCTCCAGAAAGATCCGGCATCGTGGCTGACAAGGTCGTCGAATGTCCTGGACCAAACCAGCCAGGACATCAGCAAGGCCCTGGCGGAGACCACCAAGTCCTCGGCCCGCGCGAGCTCCTGGAGCACGGCCATCACAACGACCGGAACGCTGCTGGCTATCTTTTTCGGGCTTGCCGTTGCCTACTTCACGGCGAAATCCATCGCCGACCCGCTCAAGCACTTGATCACCGTGGCGCGCGAGATCGGCGACTCCGGCGACCTCGATCAGAACATTGACATCCATCGGAACGACGAGATTGGCGCCCTGGCCACTACGTTCAACAACATGGTGGCGTACTTGAAGGAAATGGCCGCTGTTTCGATGGCCGTCGCCGAAGGGGACCTGACCGTCGAAGTCACGCCGCGCTCGAAGCGCGACACCCTGGGCAATGCGTTTGTGCGCATGTCGCACGGTCTCCAGCAGCTCGTCCGTCAGGTGCGCGACGGCGCAGCGCAAGTTTCCGCGGGCTCCAATCAAGTCGCCGGCGCCTCCGACGAGTCGGCCAAGGTCAGCGTGCAGGCCTCCTCCGCAATCGAAGAAGTGAGCAGCACGATGCACGAGATGAGCATCAACGTGCAAAACGTCGTGAAAAACACGCAGGTGCAAGCGTCCAGCGTCGCCGAAACGTCCGCATCCATCGATCAGATGGTGACTTCGATCCAGCGCGTGGCGGACACCGCCAAAGTTCTGCTGGACATCGCCAACCGCTCGCGCGAGGAAGTGAGCAACGGCATCGCCACGATGGAAAAGGCCACTGACGGCCTGAATCGCACGAACCATGCGATCCAGACCTCCGCCGAGATCATCAACGTCCTCGGCCACCGCGCCGACGACATCGGAAAAATCATCGAAGTGATTGACGACCTCGCCGAACAGACGAACCTGCTTGCGCTGAATGCCGCTATCGAGGCGGCGCGCGCGGGCGAGCACGGCCTCGGTTTTGCCGTGGTCGCCGATGAAGTCCGCAAGCTCGCGGAAAAGTCCACGCAATCGACGAAGGAAATTGCCGACCTCATCCAGAGCATTCAGCGCGAAGCGCGCCAGGCCGTCGAAAACATGGAACGCAGCACGCGGATCGTCGAGGAAGGCCTGACGCTCGGGAGCGATCTGGGGATCGCCCTTCACAAAATCTCAAACGTCGTCACCGAAGTCTACAAGTTCTCTCAGGAGATCGGCGCGGCGACCAACGAGCAGTCGGTGGGATCGTCCCAGATTGCCAAGGCCACCGGCCAACTCACCGAAATCACCCAGGAGATCAGCTCCGCGGTCGAAGAACAGGCTTCGGGGGCGCAAGCAGTCGTGCGCGCGATGGACAAGATGCGCGAGTTGGTGCAGCAGTCGGCGTCCAGCTCGACCGAGCTTTCCGCTGCAGCCGAGCAGATGCTGAAGCTCTCGCGGCAACTCCTCGACGGCATGGGCCGCTTTGTGCTGGATCGCGGCCCTAACCGGCCGCGTTACGACTACTCTGAACCTCGGCGCGATTCTGGATCCTCGCGCGCGCCCGCGATGGAATACGCCGACCTGGCGCGTTCCTGAACTTCGGGAGCCTTTTTGATGGAAAAGGATCTTCAGGTTGTCGGTTTCCGCATCGGAGATGAGACCTACGGTGTGCGCATCTCTTCGGTGCGCGAGATCGTCCGCGTGCCGGAGATCACCCCGGTGCCAAGCGCGCCGGACATCATTGAAGGTGTCATCAATCTGCGCGGAAAAATCGTTCCGGTGATGGATCTTCGCAAGCGCTTTGGGCGGAGCGATGTCCAGCCGGACAAGAAGAATCGCATCCTCGTCGTCGAACTTGAGGGCAAGCTCGTGGGGCTTATCGTGAATTCAGCCTCGGAGGTATTGAAGATCGCGCCTTCGGAAATTGAGTTGCCCGGCAACATGTTTACGGATGGCGAGTCCGGGTACGTGACCGGCGTGGGCAAGCTCAATGGACGGCTCGTCATCCTGCTGGATATTACAAAGCTTCTGCAGCGCCCGGAGTTCAAACGAATCGAGGAGGCCGCGGAACCCGTCGCCAGCACTCGCTAGGGGGCGATGTTTCGTCTCGCGCCGCGGCGAACGGCAGGAGCCGCTCTAATAATCCGACATGGGGACCATCACGGCACAGGTCCAACTGACCGACCCGGAACTGAAACTTCTGCAGACGCTCGTCTACCAGGAATGCGGCATGTATTTCGACGAGCGCCGCTCCCATTTTCTGAAGGACCGCCTGCAGCGGCGGTTGAGAGCCTGCCAGCTCGATTCTTTCTATAGCTACTACCGCCTGCTCACCAGCCGCGAAGGGAAGCAGGAACTCGCTCTTCTGCTCGAGAATCTGACCGTCAACGAGACGAGCTTTTTCCGGAACAAACCGCAGCTCGAGTTGTTGCAGAAATCCGTTCTCGAGGAATTGCTCCATCGCAAGCAGGAGCGCCGCGACTGGACCCTTCGAGTGTGGAGCGCAGGCTGCTCCTCGGGGCAGGAACCTTACACCGTCGCCATCCTTATTTGCGATGCGCTGGCGTACTACTATCTGCGCAATCCGCTTCCCTTTGACGTGCCGTCTCCAAAGCCGTTGATTCCGCCGCCTTGGAAGCTTGAAGTTCTCGCGTCGGACATCAGCTACGCCGCCTTGCGTTCCGCCCAGGAAGGTCTTTTCACCGAAGGGCAGATGGAGCCGGTGGATTACACCTGCCGGCTGCGCTATTTCGAAAAGACCGGAGAGAAATACTCCGTCAAGCCGGCGCTGAAGGATCTCATCCAGTTCGACTTTCACAATTTGAAGACGGAATTCCTGCCGCGCCGGAACGACATGATCCTCTGCCGCAACGTGATGATCTATTTTGACGAGGCCGAACAGAAGCGCCTGATCGAAAAGTTCTGGCACTGCTTGAATCCCGGCGGGTACCTCTTTGTCGGGCATGCCGAAAGTCTTTTCGGCCTGACCACCAAGTTCCGCATGATCCACGAGAATAATGGAACTGCGTATCAGCGCGTGGAGGTAGCAGGGTGAGCCGGCCGCCCGATGATCGCAGCGCGGAACTGCGCGCGCTCTTTTTTGAGAGCGCGTCGGAGCTGCTGCAATCGCTCAACGAGGCGGGGCTCCAGCTCGAGGCGCGTCCCGGCGATGAGGAAGTGATTCGCCGTGTGCGGCGCGCCGTCCATACCCTGAAGGGCGATTCCGCCGCCTGCGGATTCCACGAATTGAGCGAACTCGCGCACGAGCTCGAAGATATTCTCACGCTCCAGATCGCTCGGACGCGCGGCGCTGTTTTCGCGGAGGTCGTGCTGGCCGCGGCGGACACCTTCGATGCGCTGCTTCGGGCGTATCAACGCCGCGCCAAGCCTCCCTCCACCGCGGCGATGCGCAAACAGATTCGACTCTTGCTGGAATCTTGCAGCCACGCCGAGGATTCCGGAGGAGCGGAGAGCCACATTCCAGCGCGATTCACGTGGAGCGAGTACGAGCAGCTCATGATTTCCGAGGCGCTGCACCGCGGCGAAACCGTATACAACGTCGCCCTGCAGATTGATCCGCAGAGCGCCATGCGCGCGGCGGCCTTCCAGCTTATTCGCAACGTGCTCCACGGCACCGGCACCGTCATCGCGCTTCGTCCCGAAGACAACGCGGCCGCGGCGTCGGTGGACATCATCGAGGCGGCCCTGGCCTGCACGCAGTCCGAAGAATGGATCAAGCGCCGTTGCAGTATTCCTGCCGTTGTTTCCGACATGAGGATCGAACGCGCCTCTGCCGCGGACACGCCGGAACACGAGATGCTCGGCGCATTGCTCGAAGCCGAAGCGACCGCCGTAACGAACGGTTCGCCCGGACAGGCCGAGAGCGGTTCCGCCCGCCGCTTGGAGGGAAACAGCGCCGCGGTCAATGCCGTGGCGGAGAGCAGTCTGCGCGTGGACGCCTCCCGAATCGATTCGGTGATGAATCTGGTTGGTGAGCTCATCATCGGCAAGTCCATGCTGCAACGTGCCATTGGCGAATTCGATCAGCGGCACGCTCGCGACCCTCTTCGCGCGAAACTGGCGGATGCCCTCGCGTTCCAAGCGAGGGTTCTCGACGAACTTCACAAATCGGTCCTGAAAATCCGCATGGTTCCAGTCGAGCAGTTGTTTCGCCGCTTCCCGCGGGTCGTGCGCGATGTTGCAAAGCTCTGCGCCAAGGACGTTGCACTCGAGCTGGCGGGGGAGAATACCGATCTCGACAAGGGAATTTTGGACGCGCTGGCCGAGCCGCTCACGCATCTCGTGCGCAACGCTGTGGACCACGGCATCGAGCCGGCCGAGGAGCGTCTTGCCGCATCGAAGCCCGCGCGCGGCACCGTATATCTCAACGCCTATCATCAGGGCACCCAGGTCGTCATCGAAGTGCGCGACGACGGCCGCGGTATAGATCTCGAGCGCGTCCGCGCCCAGGCCGTCGAAAATCGCATTCTCTCCGCGCAGGAAGCGGAACGCCTCCCGGATTCGGAGGCGCTGCAGTTGATCTTCGAGCCCGGCTTCAGCACGGCGTCCGCAGTGACGGAGGTCTCCGGCCGCGGCGTCGGAATGGACGTCGTGCGCACGGTCCTGGGCCGCCTGAAGGGGACGGTGCAGGTTTCTTCGCAGGTCGGACAGGGCACCGTGTTTCAGCTTCGCATGCCTCTTACGCTCGCAAGCATTCAGACGCTGCTCTTTCGTGTTTCCGATCGGCTGTACGCCGTGCCGCTTTCGTCCGTGCTGGAAATCGCGCGCGTCACCGAGCCGGAGATTCACCATGTGGATCAGAGGGAAGTCCTGCGCCTGCGCGATCAGCTTCTGACTCTCGTGCGCCTGCATCGTCTCGGCCGCATACACGCCGTCGAGCCGCGCAAGCGCTCCTTTGTGATTGTGATCGGTGCGGCGGAAAAGCGCTTCGGACTCCTCGTGGACAGCCTCGTCGGGGAGGAAGAGCTGGTGATCAAGGCCTTGCCCGCCGAAATCGTTTCGAGCGATCTGGTCAGCGGCGCATCGATCCTGGGCGACGGAACGGTGGTGCTGATCCTGAACGTACCCGCGGTACTAGCGCGGCTTTCGCGAGCGCCGGTGCTCGGAGCGATCGCATGAGCGAACGCATCCGTGTGCTCGTCGTGGATGATTCCGCCCTGATGCGCAAGCTGATCCCGCGCATCCTGGAGACCGACCCGTCCATTGAAGTGGTTGGAACAGCGATGGATGGGGCATTTGCATTGAAAAAAGTTGAAGAGCTGCGCCCCGACGTGGTCACGCTCGATCTCGAAATGCCGCGCATGGACGGAATCGAGGCGTTGCGGATGATCACCCGCCAGCAGCCCGTGCCGGTCATTGTGTTCAGCACGCACTCGCGGGAGGGCGCCTACTCGACCTTCAAAGCGCTGGCCCTCGGCGCGATCGATTTTGTGGCCAAGCCGAAGGATGCCGCCGCCGGTCATCTGGAGGCCATTGCATCGGAGCTCATCGAGAAGGTCAAGGTTGCCGGACGCGTCGGGCGGCACAAACCTCCGACCCTGGTTGCGCCGGAGCCGCCGCCCGCCCAAAAAAACCGCGCGCGCCCCGTGCTTCCGCCGAACCGCATCATCGCCATCGGCGTTTCCACCGGCGGACCTAACGCACTCCAGTACGTTCTGTCTCAGTTGCCCGCGGAGTTCCCGGCGTGTTTTCTCGTCGTGCAGCACATGCCCGAGGGATTTACGGATATGTTTGCCCGGCGTCTCGACGAGTGCTGCGCCGTCGAAGTGCAGGAAGCGCGTTCCGGGGACCTCCTGCTCGCGGGCCGCGTTTTCATCTGCCCCGGCAATCGCCACTTGATGGCGCGGCGCATGCCCCGCGGGGACATGGCTGTCTTGTCGGATGGTCCGCCGGTGAATGGCCACCGTCCGTCCGTGGATGTGCTCTTCCATTCCGTCGCTCAGGAATTTGGCCCCAGCGTCATCGGATTGCTGATGACCGGCATGGGTGAGGACGGCGCCGACGGGCTCGGCGTAATCAAGAGCGCCGGCGGCCTGACCGTCGCGCAGAGCGAAGACAGCTGCGTCGTGAGCGGAATGCCGCGCGCGGCCATCTTGAAGGGATTTGCGTCAAAGGTTGTTTCGCTCGAAAAGCTCGGCTCTTATCTCATCAAGCAGTGCGGAGGAGAAAAGCAAGCCGCGGAAAAGACCGAGAAAGACGAGAAGTCGGACAAAACTGAAAGACACGAGAGGACACCCGTTTCTACTTCGCGCACCTGATCGGGTGCGTGAAATGAAGGAGAAGGTCATGCAACCATTCGCCGCTCTACTCCGGAAAGACAACCAGCCCGTCCGGTACCTGGTCGTGGACGACTCTGTCTTCGCGCGCAAGAACATCATCAAGATGATTGAGATGTTCGGCGGCGAAGTCGCAGGAGAGGCGGGTGACGGCCTGACGGCCATCGCGGAGTACAACCGCGTGAAGCCAGACATCGTCCTGATGGACATCACCATGCCGCAGATGGAAGGGATCGAGGCGGTCGAGCGCATCGTACGCCAGCACCCCAGCGCGCGCATCGTGATGGTCTCGTCGGTCGGCTATCAGGAAAATATCCTCGCGGCGCTGCAGAAGGGCGCGAAGCACTTCGTCCAGAAGCCCGTCAAGCCGGACGGTCTGTATGAGATTCTGCGCTACGTCCTGACCGACGAATCGGCCGGCGCGGCGGCTCCGGTCGCGGTGGGGGAGCACAAGTCATGAGAATGGAGCTCATCCAGCCGTTCATCAATGCGGCCGATGCGGTCTTTGCCGAGGCCCTGCAAGCGCCCACGAATATCGTGGACCTATCGATGGATGAGGAGACCTACCGGCGCAAGGGCGTCGCGGCGCTGATTCTGATCAAGGGCGATATCGAGGGACGCGTCGTTCTCGACCTCGCTCCCGAAGTCGCTCTGCGGGTGGCCAGCCAGTTGGCCGGCGCCAGCGTGGAAGAGAGCGAGCAGGTTGTTCGCGAGACGGTCTGCGAACTGGCCAACATGGTCATCGGCAATTCGGTCACGCTTCTCAACGACCAGGGTTTTCGGTTCAAGGTTTTCCCGCCGGAGATTCACATGAACGAAGAAGGCTTGGCGGGGAGCCGTGATACCGAGGCCATGGTCATTTGCATTGAAACGCCGTGCGGCGAAGTTTATCTGAACATCTCGATGCACTACCTCCGGCGCCGCCGACCGGAGCGCGACGCCGTTCCCGTTGCGGAGTAAAGTCTCGAAGTCAGCTTTTTTCTTGAAGGAAGAGATGAATAGAAGCAGCAAACAGATGGGCTCACTCGCCGGGAGGTTTCAGGTACGCTGCGCCGTGCCGGTAGAGACCTGCGGATGGAATCGGCCGGGACGACACGATGCGGATGGGCACGAAGATCGCGCTGCTGCCCGGCGTGAAGGGCACCGCCACCTCGAGCCGCGTTCCCTCCGGGTATTGATTCCGGCTGCGGAACGCCAGGCCGCCTCGCGAAAGGTCTTCGCAGACCGCGACTTCCTCCTGGAAGCCGCGCCGGCGAATACAGGCCAGCACGCGCGCTTTGACCCGCGCCTTGTTGCGGGTCGGCTGCACGTGCTCCGCGGCGGCAGACGGCTGCCCCGCTGCTCGGCCGTTTGCGCCGGGCTGTGTGGCGCGCGCCTCGATCCAGATCGAGGGCGTGCTGCAGTGCTTGCAGAGACGCGCCACGCACTTTCGCACTTCAAACGATTTCAGCTCCATCTCGTTGAGATAAACGACCTCGCGGCGCTCGCAGAAGCTGCATTCCATGAGCATGCGCGCAAGTGCGTCGTGCGCCTTCGTGGGGGACGGGAAGTCAATGTCCCAGAAATCGGGGCGCGGCTCGATCATGGCGATGGCGTAAAGAAAGCCGCTCGGATCATGGTCAATTTCCGCAACGATGAGCGCGCGCGCCGTCTTTCTTTCGTGCTCGCTCAAGTGCCGGTGCAGCGTAAGTTCTTGACCGGAGGGAAGTTTTTCGGCCAGCCGCAGCACCGCGCCGTTCCGGCTGATCAGCAGCGTTTCCACCGACTGCGCCACCGGTTGGCCGGCTCCGTCGTGCCAGGAAGCCTCCACCGGCACGCGCAAGCTCACGCGGTCACTCTGACGGATTCCTTCGGCACGCATCATGAAGGTTTGAGACGAGAGAGAAGCTCCACGAAAAGCCTAGCACGAATTTTTGCTTTGCTGCCGGGAAGCGGCAAGTCATTTGCTCATCTGACAAAGGGCGGCTCAGCCCTGGGGAGAAATAGCCGTGGGCGGTGTAATCGTGATGGATAAGCAGTCCGATCGGCGTTCATTGACGGAAAAAGCGATCCGCGACCGTCGCTACGCGATTCGTTTTCCCTTTGCTGCAGACGCGGAATTGCTCGATCTCGAAACGGGTGCGCGCACAACCGGCGTCACTTCCGACATTTCGCTCGGCGGGTGTTTCGTCTGCGCCAGCCGGCCGCTCGCGGTTCGCGCGCGCGTGCGGCTCACGCTAACACGAAAAAATGAGAAGGTGGAAATTCTCGCCATTCTTCGCGTGGTGAAGCCCCGCATCGGAATGGGGCTCGAGTTCCTCGACGTTGAGCCCGAATCACACGGCGTGCTTTTTCGTTGGATTGACCAGCTCCGGCGCACACGTTGATCGCTTCTCCCTAACTGCTTCTTTCCCGTGCGCACGGCGGCCCTCACGGCCGCGTGTCGAGCGGGTGTTTGCTCTTCTCGCAAAATTCGTTTTGAATCTTCAGGCTCGCGTCATCGGCTTTCACGGCGCGAATGGCCGCCACAACGGATTCAACCCAACCCCCGACGTTCCACTCGCCCAGTTCTTTCGATGCCACCGAGCCGTCGCCCGAGTAGTGGTCCGGAAAGCGCGCGTACCACCAGATACCGGTGTAGAGAAATTCGGGTAAATCCTGTCGCTTCTGTTCCGCGCCGGATTCGCTCTTGGCGCGGTCGAGATGAACCAGATCAGGATGCGTGATTAGCGTGTTGGAGGTTTCGTTCTCCCCGGCATGATAGTCCACGCCGGCGGATTTCTTTGCCGGGCCTCCCGCGCGGCTCCGCCCACCCACGACAACGTAAACGACGTAGTCGCGCGGCCGATCGAGCTGTGATTGCGCGAAAAAGGGAAGCAAATGCTCGTTTCCGCCGTGGCCGTTCACGATGATGATTTTCTTGCAGCCGTTGCGCGCCATCTCGTCCGTCGTTTCCTGCAAAAGCTGTAGCTGCAAAGCGGCGCTGTAGGCAACCGTCCCGGGCTCGTGTTTTGCTTCGAAGATCTGCCCGAAATAATATTCCGGAAAAACCACCGCGTATTCCTGCTCCGCGGCATGAAGGGCGGCGTAGCGTACGTTGAGCAGGTCAGTGCCGAGCGGCAGGTGCGGACCGTGCTTCTCGAGAATCCCAAAGGGCAGAAGACACGTGCCCTTGGCCTGCCGGATGGCGTCACGAAAGTCTCCGGCCGTCAGCTCCTCCCAGTGGACCGAGAGTTTCACCTGCGCTCGCATTTTCGCCTGACCAGGGCCGAGCACCATCCCGGCCAGCGCAAGAAATGCGATTGCAGTCCGACGCGCGTTATGAAGAATCATGTGGGTTCCCCCTGCGCAAAATGTGCTGTGTATTCTATCGCGCCAACCGCGATACCGCACGCGACGCCGTCCGCACAAACGATTCCTCCAAACAACAGTTGCAATTTATCGAAACCCCCAGCAATCTGCGGGGGCCTGGTTCATGCCGGCGCCCCTCCGGGGACTCTGGCTCATCGCGCGAAGGAAGAAAGCCTTGGACGCCGAAAAAAGTGATCCAGTTTGAGTTGCATTCCGAGGATTCCCATGAAGATCATTCGACGGCAAATTGTCGCTGCTTTTTTTCTCGGGGCGATAGCAGCTTCCGGCCAGGGTGTGCCTGCCGGTCAAACGCACTCCTCTTCAACGCGCGAGCCCCTCACCTGGAGCTCTCGCTATCAGCCGATCACGGGCAAGCAGCGGTTTACCTGGTTCGTCGTGAGCACGATCGGGCCTCAGAGCCTGGCCAGCGGCGTCTTCAGCGCGGGCTTCGAGACGGCGCGCAACAAGCCGGTCGAGTACGGCCCGTCTTGGCCGGGATTCGGCAAGCGTTACGGCATGCGGCTCTCGGGAGTTTCCACGGGAAACGCGATTGAAGCAAGCTTGGGCGCGCTCTGGGGCGAAGATCCGCGCTACTTTCGCGCGGCGGGCGAGCCTTTCGGACGCCGCATCGGCAACATCATCAAGATGACCTTCGCTGCGCGGCGCCGGGATGGACATCTCGCGCCGGCATATGCTCGCTATATCGCAATACCCGGCAACAATTTTCTATCCAACACGTGGCGCGTTGAGAGCGATTCCCAGGCAGGCGACGCAGCCAGGCGTACGCTGTGGGGATTCCTGGGCCAAATGGGAGGCAATGCGTTCCAGGAGTTTTGGCCTGACATCAAGCACGCGCTCTTTCACAAAAAACGCTGATCTCGTGCTCTCTACTTTTTCGTTTCGGCGAGTTCCAATTTCAATAGCTTGAAACTTCCCGGCACAATCGGCGGACGTGGGTGAGGCTGCTCCGCGGTGGCGGCCGGCGGCGGACCAAACTCGGCGGTCACTACAAACACGCGATGCGTCTGCGGATCGAGAGTCATGGTTCGAGCGCCGCGCGCCGTCTCCACGTTTTCCACGACCGAGAATTTGTCCGGCGTCTCTTCCTTGATGACCGTCAGGGTTCCCGCGCCGTTCGAGCTGAAGGCAAGCTGCGTGCCCGCATCGAAGGCCGTTGCGTCCACTCCATCGCCAATGGGCAGTTGCGCAACGATCGCCCCGGTATCCGCGTTCACGATCGTCATCACCTGATTCCCGCAGCCGGAAAAGAGCCTCCGGTGCTGCGCATCGAGCGCCAGTCCGCTCGGCTCCTCGCAGCCCTTCATCGGCCAGCGATGCTCCACGGCGAGCTTGCGCGTATCAAACGCCACAATTTCGGCGGTATCTTCGATGTTCACAAAAATGCGGCCCTGGCC
>JBGOWC010000069.1:0-7910 GCA_041478415.1 Terriglobia bacterium | reverse complement strand
TTCGCAGCAAGTTTCTTCCGCGCATTCTCCGCGATGTGGTCCGTCTCCGCCGCAAAGCCGACGAGGACGCGGTCGCCTCGATTGCGCGCCACGTCCGCAAGGATATCCGGCGTCGGTTCGAGCGAGAGCGATGACGGGCCGCTCGTCCGTTTTATTTTCTGCGCCTGTTTTTCAGCCGGGCGGTAATCGGCGACCGCGGCAGCGAAAATGGCGATGGTGCTGGCCGGAAAATGTGCGAGGACGGCGCTGTGCATTTCCTCGGCAGTGCGAATGGAGATGCGCTCGAGGCCATCGGGCGCGGCCATGGCGGTCGGCCCGCTGACCAGCACAACGCGCGCGCCGCGCCGCGCCGCCGCTTCCGCCAGCGCGTAGCCCATTTTTCCGGACGAACGATTCGTCAGGTAACGGACGGGATCGAGATCTTCACAGGTGGGACCGGCAGTGACGAGCAGGGTCTCGCCCGCCAGGTCGCTCTTCAGGTGCAGCGCATCGCGCACTTCCGCGAGAATTTCCTCCACCTCGGCCAGGCGGCCCGCGCCGGTCATCCCGCAGGCGAGATATCCCTCGCCGGGTTCGACGATGCGCACACCCCGCGCGCGGAGCATCTCGATATTTTCCTGCGTCGCCGCATGCTGCCACATGTTCACGTTCATGGCCGGCGCGACAACGACCGGAACGGTGTCCTGGGGAACGGCCAGGTAGAGAGTGGAGAGAAAATCGTCGGCAATGCCGCGCGCGAATTTCGCCAGGATGTCGGCGGTCGCGGGGACGACGAGCAGGAGGTCCGTCCGCTGTGCGACGGCGATGTGTTCGATGGCGCTCTCGAGATTGGCTGAGCCGCTTGCGGACTCAGCGAAGAGATCGGTGATGACTTTCTGTCCGGTGAGCGCGGCAAAGGTGAGCGGGGTGATGAACTCGCGCGCGCTCCGGGTCATGACGACCTGGACGGAAAAATTATCCTGCTGCAGGCGGCGCGCCAGCTCGGCGGCCTTGTAGGCCGCAACACCCCCGGTCACGCCCAGCGTGATACGCATCCTGCCTCCAAACCATTACGACTTACGGCGCTTCACTTCTTTTTCATCGCTGCCCGGAGGATCGGGCAATTCGAACTCGAGCACGCCCAGATCGAGCTCTTCGGTGGCGATGCGCGTGGACTTCAGCGTGCGAGGATTCTCGAGCAGCGGAGGCGCACCCGCCATCAACTGCCGCGCGCGGCGCGCCGCAAGGACAACGTAAGCGAACTGGCATTCCGGTGGTTTCGTGTGCACGCTCATCTCACTCTTTCCCTCCGAACGAGGCTAGCAGTTGTTCGACCCGCTCGCGATTGCGCGAGTTCGCGCAGCGCAGAGCCACGACAATGGCCTGTACTTCGCGCCCGGCGCGCTCCACATCGTCGTTGACGACGCAGTAGTCATAATAGCGGCCGAACGCCTGAATTTCATCCCGGGCGCGGGCCAGACGCCGTGCGATTTCCTCCTCCGAATCCTGCCCGCGGCTGCGCAACCGCCGCTCCAGCTCTTCCCGCGAAGGAGGAAGTATGAAGATGGCCACCGCAGCGGGCAGTTTTTCCTTTACCTGCGCAGCGCCTTGCACGTCGATCTCGAGCACCAGGTCGCGGCGCGTTGCGCGCGCTTCGTCGAGCCACTTTCGCGGAGTGCCATAGGCGTGCTTGCCGAAGACGCGGGCGTACTCGAGAAACTCGCCGCGCCCCACCATGGCGTCGAATTCCGCTTCCGTGATGAAATCATAGCATTTCCCGCTGCTCTCGGTCGCCCGGGGGGAGCGTGTTGTGCACGATCTGGAAGGCATGGTCCCAGGCAGCTCGAGAATGCATTGTACGAGCGTGGACTTCCCCGAGCCGGAAGGCCCGGAAACGATCAGCACAAGAGGCCCGTTGCCGTTTTCCGCGGTCATTCGATGTTCTGCACCTGTTCCCGGAGTTTTTCGATTTCCGCTTTGATCTCGAGGGCCAGCCCGGTGATGGCCAGGCCCTCGCTCTCGACGCCCGGCGTCTTTGAGAGCAGGGTGTTGGCCTCGCGATGCATTTCCTGCAAAAGAAAATCGAGTTTCTTCCCGATCTCGCCGCCCGCGCCGAGCAGGCGATCGAATTGCGTCAGGTGGCTACGCAAACGGTCCAGCTCTTCACTGACGTCACTGCGCTCGGCGAGAAGCGCGGCTTCCTGGGCCATGCGCGCGGGATCGAGATTCATGCCGTTGAGCAGCTCCTTCAACCGCGTCTCGAGCCGCCGGTGAAACATGGGCTGCAGCTTGAGAGCCAGCTCCCGGACTTGCGCTGCCTGATCGGCGATCCGCGCGGTACGCGAGAGCAACTCCCCGGCCAGGTGCTGGCCCTCGACACGCCGCATCTCCTCCAGTTTTACGAGCGCTTCGAGAAGACACTTGGCGAGCGCTCCGCCGAGCTTCTCCTGTTCGTCCTCATTGTCCGGAACTGCGGGCGCGATGCCGGTCACGACGCCAGGAAGCCGCAGCAAGGCGAGCACGTCAATTCCCGTCTGCGATTTCGTCTGCTGGCGCAGTTCATCGGCCACGCCGAGGTAGGCGCGCGCGAGCTCGCGATTGACCTGGAGCGGCGCGGCGGCCGAACTCTGAATGCTCAAGTACACCTCGACGTGGCCGCGCTGAATTTTCTCGCGGATCGCCTGGCGCAACCGCGCTTCGTAAACATCGAATCCCTCGGGCAGGCGCAGCTTCACGTCCAGAAACCGATGATTGACGGTCTTGACGCTCAGCCGCAGCGCCCAGCCATCATGTTCGGCGCGAGCCAGCGCAAAGCCCGTCATTGAAACGCAGCCGGATTTCCGTGCGGAAGTTTCCGTTGTCGCCGTCATGATTCGCTCGAAGTCTCCGCAAGATCCACGCGCACCGCGCGCGGCGATGCCAGGGTCTCATCGTCGGCAAACTGCAGCTCGTACAATCGGGCATAGATACCGCCGCGGGCGAGCAGCTCGGCATGGGTACCGACTTCGCGGATTTGGCCTTCATCAAGGACAAGAATGCGGTCTGCGCGGCGGATCGTCGCCAGGCGGTGCGCAATCACGAATACGGTCCGGCCCACCATCAGGTTGCCCAGCGCAATCTGTACGAGCCGTTCCGATTCCGAGTCCAGCTCCGAGGTGGCTTCATCCAGAATCAAAATCGGCGAATCTTTCAGAAGCGCGCGGGCGATGGCGATGCGCTGGCGCTGGCCGCCGCTGAGCCTCTGCCCGCGTTCTCCGAGCAGCGTATGGTACCCCTGCGGAAGCTCGGCGATGAAATCATGCGCCAGCGCCGCGCGTGCCGCGGCGAATACGCGCGCTTCCTGGACGTCTCTCTCGCCGTAGCAGATGTTGTTCGAGACGGTATCGTGAAACAGGATGTTTTCCTGCGTGACGATCGCGATTTGCGCCCGCAGCGAGCGCAGCGTCACGTCCCGGACGTCCACGCCGTCCAAGCGCACCGCGCCGGCGGTCACGTCGTGAAATCGGGGAATCAGGTTCACCAGCGTGGTCTTTCCAGCGCCGCTGGAGCCGACAATGGCAATTACCTCGCCCTTGCGCGCGCAGAAGTCAATTCCGCGCAGCACCGGGGTCGAGTCGTAGGAGAAACTGACATTTTCGAACTCGATCTCCCGCGAAAACTCCGGCAAAGCCTTCGCGTCCGGAGCGTCCTGCTCTTCCACGGCAAGATCGAGAAGGGCAAATACCTGAATGGTGGCTCCCTGGGCCTGCTGGAACTGCTGATAGATCGACCCCATTCGTTTCACGGGCTCGTAAGACTTAAACAGGGCATAGACAAACGCGACAAAAAGTCCCAGGGTCATCTCGTGCATGCGGATTCGGTCGCGGGCGTAGAGGAGGAGGAGGTAGATGGCCACCGGCTGAAGCAGATCCATCAGAGGAGAGGTGATAACCTGGGCGCGCACCCAACGCATCGTCTCGCGCAGCAAACGGCGCGCCGCCTGGCGGAACTTACCGATCTCAAACTCTTCCATCCCGAAGGCTTTGACGATGCGATTGCCGCTGACGGTCTCCTGGAGAATTTGATTCAATTCGCCGAGCCGCGTCTGGCTGGTCTCTACCGAACGGCGGATTTTTCTGCCGAGTTTTCCGACCGGCCAGACGATCACGGGAAGAAGAACAACGGAGCCCAGCGTCATTCTCCAATCGATGGTGAAGAGAACAAGGAGAAAGACGACGAGAGAGAAGGTCTGGCGGAAAGCATCGGCAAGATATTCGGACAGAGCAAGGCGCGCGCGCTCGACGTCATTGATGACCGTGGAGATCAGCCGGCCCGCGGGCTGTTGCTGGAAGAAATCGATGGGCTGGCGAATGAGCCTGGCGTAGACCTGATTGCGCAAATCGGTGATCGCCGAGTGGCCGACCGACTGGATCATGGTGCTTCCCAGATACTCGGTAAGGGCCTTCACAACGAAAACGGCCAGCAAGGAGAGTGCGACAACAGGGAGGACATTGTGAATCGTCCGCGGAAAGAAGTGATTGAGGTAGATGGTGGGGCCGCCGAAGGGCACGGTGAGGAGCGGCAGATTGGAATCGCTCACCGATGAATTGAGTACTCGATCGAAAATCGGCGCGATGATCAGCGCGATCAAGCCCTCGGCCACGGCGACAAAAGCCAGCAATACCACCCCGAGCGACATCCGCACCGTGTAAGGCCGAACGTAGCTCAAAAGACGACGCAGTTGTGGTGAGACCAGCGAGGCCAAGCCCAGAACTCCCTGAAATCCGCAGTTGGTACGCTATGCGCGGCGTCGCGGCGTGTCAAGTTACGGGCGCGTCTCCGATGAGCCGCTTACTTGTCCACGTCGCGGTGGACAACCTTGACTTCGAACCTGCGGGCGGCGAGGGCTTTGCGCATGGCTTCTGCGAGCATCACCGAGCGGTGCCGCCCGCCGGTGCAGCCGATGGCAATGGTCAGATAACTCTTCCCTTCGCGAATGTAGTGGGGAATCAAGTAGGTCAGCAGGCCTTCGATGCGCCGCAGGAACTCACCGGTCTGCGCGAACGAGCGGAGGTAGCGGACTACTTTCTTGTCCTTTCCGGAGAATCGGCGGAGCGCGGGCACAAAGTGCGGATTGGGCAGAAATCGCACGTCAAAAACCAGGTCGGCGTCGGTGGGAATGCCGAAGCGATAGCCGAAGCTCACGAGCGAAACAAGGAGCGGGCGGCGATCGGCGGTCTTGAAGCGCCGGGTGATGAAGTGGCGCAGCTCATGGACGTTGAATTTCGTCGTGTCAATCACGGCATCGGCGAGCTTGCGGATGGGATCCATCAGGGTGCGCTCGCGACCGAGTCCTTCGCGGACGGAATAGTCCTTGCCGAGCGGATGCGGCCTTCGCGTTTCGCTGTACCGCCGCAGCAGCGCTTCCTCATTCGCCTCGATGTAGACAAGCGTGATGGGGTGCTCGCGGCGGAGGCGGCGAACCATCGCGGGGAGTTTTTCGAGCTGCGCACCTTCGCGCGCGTCCACGAGGAGAGCGGCGCGGCCGAAATCTTCGCCGCCTTGTTCGTGCAATTCCGCAAAGGTGGGGATCAGATCAACGGGAAGATTATCCACGCAATAAAAGCCCATGTCCTCAAACGCGCGCAGAACGGTGCTTTTGCCGGAGCCGGAGAGACCGGTGAGGATGACGAGTTGCCGGGCTTCGCGTCGCGCTGGGCGCTTCACGGCCGCGCCAGCCTAGGCTTTCACGCGGCGCTGGTGAGTGCTGGGGATGCGCAGATCTTCACGGTACTTGGCGACGGTGCGGCGGGTGACGCGAATGCCGCCTACTTCGAGTCTCTTCGCGATCTGGTCGTCGGTGAGAGGCTTCGCGGAGTCTTCTTCCTCGATCATTTTCTTCACCACGCGCTTCAGAGTGAGCAAGGACATACCGCCACCCTCGGGGCCATTGACGGCCTCGGAGAAGAAGGATCGCAATTCGAGAACGCCCTGGGGAGTGTGCGCATACTTGCTGGCGACGGCGCGGCTGACTGTCGAAGGATGCACGCCGACCTCTTCGGCGACCTCCTTGATCATCATGGGCTTCAACGCATCCTGGCCGTGATCGAGAAATTCGCCTTGGCGGAGGATGATGGACTGGCAGACGCGCACGATGGTGTGCTTGCGCTGTTCGATGTTTTTCAGCAATTGAATGGCGGCGGTGAACCGCTCCTTGACGTAGTTGCGGACGTCGCGGTCGGCAGCGTCACGCGCCAGCAGCCGCCGGTAGATGGGGCTCAGGCGCAACTGCGGCATGTCGTCTTCGTTGAGAAACACCTGCCACTGGTCGTCCACCTTCCGGAAATAGACATCCGGCTCGACCAGACGCGGTTCAGTCTTGTTGTAGCGGAGCCCCGGCCGGGGGTCGCATCTCTTGATGACATCCACGGCGCGCTTCACGACCTCGACGGGACGATTCAAAGCGCGCGCAATCTCTTTCAACTGGTTCGACTGAACGTGTTTGAGGTGCTCGGAGACGATTTGCTGCGCGAGGGCGTTCTGCGGATCGAGCGTTTTCAATTGCAGGAGAAGGCATTCGCGCAGGTCGCGCGCGCCGACGCCAAGCGGGTCAAACTCCTGCACGACGGCGAGTGCATCTTCGATGTCCTCCATCGAAAATTTGGCTTCCTGCGAAAGTTCTTCGACTGTCGCGGCGAGATAGCCATTCTCATCGAGGTTGCCAATGATGCTTTCGCAGACCTGCTTCACGCTGTCCGAGCAGATCGTCACACTTAATTGCCACGCCAGGTGGTCGGTCAGCCCCCGCGGCGAAGATAGAAATTTCTCAAACGAGGGCCGCTCGGAGACCTCGCGCTCCTGCGACTGGCCGCCATCGCCTCCGGTGTCCAGGTATTTGTAAAAGCTGCCGACGTCGAATTCATCGAAGGGATTGGTGGCTTTCGTCTCCGGCACTTTTTCGGTCTCGGCCTTCAGAAACGTTTCGTCGCTGTAGTTGTCGGTGACGGTCGGTTCTTCGCTCAACTCCTCGAGGACGGGGTTCTCAATCATCTCCTGGTTGATCATCTCGCGGAGCTCGAGCCGGTTCAGCGCCAGGACGCTGACCATCTGGACGAGTCCGGGCGTCAGAATCTGCTTCTGCGTCACCCTCAGGCTGAGCTTAAGGCCTTGCCAGCTCATATTCGGTTCGCGCCGGAACTGTTGGAAGACTAGTTCAGGCGGAAGTGATCTCCCAGATAGACGCGGCGCACTTCCGGATCGCTGCTGAGTATGTCCGGAGTGCCCGTACGAAAGATTTTGCCATGATTCAGGATGTAGGCGCGATCTGTTACCGAGAGTGTTTCGCGAACGTTGTGGTCGGTAATCAAAACGCCGATCCCGGAGCGGCTCAGCTCGCGGATGATCTCCTGCAAATCCTTGACCGTCAGGGGGTCAATCCCGGAGAAGGGCTCGTCGAGAAGGATGAACGCCGGCTGCAACGTGAGCGAGCGCGCAATCTCGAGCCTGCGTCTTTCCCCGCCCGATAACGAATAGGCTTTGTTGTATCGCACCGTCTCCAACCCCATTTGCACCAGCAATTCCTCCAGCCGGTCGGTCTGCTGCTCGGGCGTCAGCGGCAACGTCTCCAGCACCGCGAGTAGATTCTCTTCGCAGGTCAGTTGGCGGAAGACCGAGGGTTCCTGCGGCAGGTAGCTGATTCCGCTACGGGCCCGGAGGTACATCGGGAGATCCGTGATTTCGTCACCGTTCAGCAAAACACGGCCGGAGTCGGGCCGGGCGAGACCTACGAGGATATAAAAGGTGGTGGTTTTTCCCGCGCCGTTGGGCCCCAGGAGTCCGACTACTTCTCCCTGTCCGATCTCCAACTCAACGTCGTCAACGACCTTCCGTCCGCGATAGGTCTTACTGATCTCAACGGCCTGAAGCTTGAGCATTCCTCGTCACGTGTGACC
>JBGOWC010000086.1:0-7228 GCA_041478415.1 Terriglobia bacterium | reverse complement strand
GGGCCGCGCCCCTACAACTTCACGGCCTCCGGTTTAACGGCGGCCCATTCGATCGGCTTCGCACGCGGGATCAATCCGAACTCGGCTGCATACCGGAAATATAGCTCCAGCCCGCGGCGGTTCTCTTCATCCAGCGTGAAATCAATGTTGTGCCGCAGATAGGCTTCGAGGGCTTTCGGCGGCAGATCCAATTCGAGGGCAGCTTCCGCGCTGATTTCACGAATGTGCTGCATCCCGAAATCGCGCGACGTGAGGAAATCCGCCGCAAGTTCCGGCGTCGCGGCCGCGCGCCGCGCCGCCCAAAATGCCAGCACGGCAGGAAGGCCAGTCATCCGCCGCCATTGCTCGACGACATCGTAGACATGCAGGTGCGTCGCACCGGGAATCAAAACACACGCAGTCTCAGCCCGGCAGTGCAAACTTCCATCGGCCAGGCGCTCAACTCCTTCCGCCACGCGAATCGCCAGGCGCAGCGCGGGATCGCCGATCAAGAGCGCAGCATCGGCATCGCGCAACATCGCGGCTAAGTCCGGCTCCGATTCAACGAATTCCGGCGTAATTTGCCAGTGCTTGGCGCATAGGATGCGCACGAGCGCCTGCGTGCTCCGCGAACTGCGGTCCAGGGCAATGCGCCGCGCTTGCTCGATGGGCTTCTTCGCGATCAGCAACAAACTGCGAACTTCGTTTTTTGAGGCAATCGAAATTTCCGGCAGCGCCACAAGGTCATCCATGCGCTGATATTCAATGGCTGGAATGATGGCGACGTCCACTGCACCGGTCCGGAGCGCCTCCGCGCACTGTGACGGCACCGTGAAGGAGAGATCGTACTTGCCCCGGAGCTGCCCGTGCGTGAAACCCCGCACGAGCGGCGCGGTATTCAGGTATTGGACGATCGAAATGCGAAGTTTTGACACGGTCGTTCGCCGCCGACGAGCCCTCAATATAACACACGCGATTTATCGCCTTGCGGTTCAGCTGGCTGTGAAGCCGGCCCATGATTTCAGAGGGTTCATAAATGCGAAATCGTTCGTTGCCGATGGTTCATTCAACTATGCCAATCGGGGCGATGCCGCGCGCAAAAAGAACTCGGGCGCGACGATGATTCGCCGCGCCCGTTGAATTTGGTTGGTGATGAGCTTTACGGCTTTGATTTCGCGGTGCGGTTGTTATGCTTCTTGCGGTAGATGTCGCGGCTCGCTTTGTTCTCTTCGTGATGGAGTTTGGAGCGCTCCGCCGCGGTCACCTTGCCGTCGGACTTGGCTTCGAGCTTGTCGGCCTGAATCTTGCCCTCTTCCTTCTCGAGGTGGCGTGTCTCGCCCTTGGTCAGCTCGCCGCTGTTGACGCCCTGCTTGATTCGCGCCTGCTGGTTGACTTGCCGCTTGGCGACTCCCGGAGTCGCCGTCGAGCCGGAACCCGCGGGCTTCGGTGTGGTCACCTGTGCGTCATGTTTTTGCTTGTAGATATCGCGGCTGGCCTTGATCTCTTCGTGCTGGAGCTTCGCGCGCTCCGCCGGCGTGACCGTTCCATCGGACTTCGCCGCGAGCTTGTCGGCCTGGATCTTGCCTTCTTCGCCTTCAAGCTTGCGCGTCTCGTGCGGGGTGAGCTGGCCGCTGTTGACGCCTCGCCGGATGCGCTTCTGCTGATTCTTCTGCCGCTCGGTAACACCCGGCGTCGCCGTGCCGGACGGCGGTGTCGCGGTCTGCCCTGACGTGCTGGACGAAGGAGTCTGATCCTGGGCCGCGGCCGGCAGTGCCAGCGCGCCGGCTAGAACCACGGGCGCAACCCACAAGGCAATCTTGTTCTTCATTACTTCCTCCTCGACCTAATTGTCGCTGGTATTCCTCTCGGGACCTGCTGCCAGTGAAACACAGACCCTCGAACAAAGTTGCAGAGCCCGGTTTTCTGTACCGTGGCAGACAACCTGTCCCTTTGTACAGGCCGAGATAGAAGAAGGAATGAGCGGTTTGGCGGCTAGTGCACTCCCGGGAACCTTCGCCTTAGACGCCTAAGCAGGCAAAGCGTCGCATGGATTCGTTCCTTCACGCGATTGCTGTTGGGTCTCGCCATCAAGGGAAGAGACTAAGGATAGACTCGCTCCATCTCCAGAAGATAAGATTCGGTGCATGACGCTCGAGAGTCGCGTGGCGCAGCCCATCACGGAGTCCGAAGCCGCGCAGCTCGCGCGGGATCTGTACGGCCTCGAAGCGCGGGCCACACCGCTTCCGGGCGAGTATGACCACAACTTTCGACTGACCGCGTCCGGCGGCATTTTCGTTCTGAAGGTGATGCATCCGGCGCGGGAGCAATCGTTTATCGAGCTGCAGTGCCGAGCACTCCAGCATCTGGCCGATCGCGCGCCGCAGCTCACTCTTCCGCGTGTCGTGCCCACTCGGAACGGAGATTTTTTCGTTGCTCACAGAGCTGCGGATGGCTCAACGCGCCTCGTCTGGCTGTTGACATACGTTCCCGGCACGGTTCTCGCCGAGGTTCGCCCGCACACTCCCGAGCTATTCGGTAGCCTCGGCCGGTTGCTCGGAGAAATGGACGCTGCACTGGCGGACTTCTCCCACCCTGCTGCGAAGCGCGAACTGAAATGGGATCTCTCCCGTGCCGTTTGGATCCGGGATTACGTGCAGCACATTCCGGATGGTTCCCGGCGGACACTCGTCGAGCGCTTTCTCTCGCTCCACGAGAAAATCGTTGTTCCCGCTCTTCCGCGCCTGCGCAAGAGCGTCATTTACGGCGACGCCAACGATTACAACGTGCTTGTCAGCGATCCCTGGACGCAGCCGCGAAAAGTTGCCGGCGTGATCGACTTCGGTGACATGCATTACGGCCTGGTTGCTTCTGAGACTGCCGTCGCTGCCGCTTACGCCACTTTTGGCAAACAAGACCCACTCCATGCCGCTGCAGCCGTCGTCGCCGGTTATCACAACACTTTTCCGTTGGAAGAATCTGAAATTGCCGTCCTCTACACTCTGATTGGAATGCGCCTCGCCGTCAGCGTCACGAATTCAGCGCATCGCAAGACCATCAAGCCCGATGATCCGTATGTGACCGTGAGCGAAGCGCCGGCCTGGGAGGCTCTTGAGCGGCTCGCGAAGGATCACCCACGGTTTGCGCACTACACGTTTCGCGCCGCGTGCGGCCTCGCGCCCGTGCCGCAGAGCGATAGTGTCACGCACTGGCTTCGCGCCAACGCGAATCAGGCGGCTCCGGTGCTCGATGTGGATCTCCGAACCGCGCCGAGCCTCGTTCTGGATTTGAGCGTTGGCAGCACGTTTCTCGGCGCCGATCCGCACGCTGCGGAAGTCAATTCGCTTAGCGAGGCAATCTCCCGCGAGATGAAGCGCGCCGGGGTAAGAGTGGGTGTGGGACGTTACGATGAAGCTCGTCTCCTCTACGCGTCCTCACTTTTTGGCGCGAGCCAAAATCCAACCGAGGAGCGCCGTACGATCCACCTCGGAATCGATCTGTTCGTTGAGCCGGGCGCCGCTCTGCACGCTCCTCTCGACGGTATCGTCCACATCCTAGCGAACAACCCGGCGCCTCTCGATTACGGGCCGCTCGTCGTTCTCAAGCACACAGCCGATGCCGGCCAGGAATTCTTCACGCTCTACGGTCACCTGACGGCGGACACGCTTGCAGGACTCCGTGTGGGACAGCGCATCACGCGTGGCCAGCCCTTCGCCTGCGTGGGCACGCCTATCGAGAACGGCGGTTGGCCGCCGCACCTCCATTTCCAGGTCATTGTTGATTTGCTCGATCGCGATGCGGATTTTCCCGGCGTGGCCTTCGTTAGTGAGCGCGAGGTCTGGAAGAGTCTTTCGCCCGATCCAAATCTCCTGCTCGGCATACCGGCCGAGCGCTTCCCGGCGAACGCGCCAAATCTCGACGAAACTCTGGCGGCGCGCCGCGAGCTGCTCGGACCGA
The DNA here is from genome assembly GCA_041478415.1 of Terriglobia bacterium. Classification (GTDB taxonomy): domain Bacteria; phylum Acidobacteriota; class Terriglobia; order Acidiferrales; family UBA7541; genus Acidiferrum. The sequence goes on along the minus strand of JBGOWC010000086.1, from coordinate 3,295 downwards.
ACCTCAGCCTTTCCTACGAGCGTCCCCTGAAGATCGTGCGCGGCTGGATGCAGTATCTCTACGACGACGCGGGGCGCGCGTATCTCGATGTCTACAATAACGTGCCCCTGGTGGGGCACAGCCACCCGCGCGTGGTGCGCGCCGCGCAGGCGCAGCTCGCTCTCCTCAACACCAACACGCGGTACCTGCACGACACGGTCATTCGGTACGCTCAAAGGCTGACGAGCCTGCTTCCGGAGCCGCTGCGCGTCTGCTATTTCGTAAATTCCGGGAGCGAAGCCAACGAGCTGGCGCTGCGCCTGGCCCGCGCGCACACCGGCCGCGAAGACATCATCGTCCTTGAGCACGCCTACCACGGCCATACGAACACGCTCATTGACATCAGTCCCCACAAATTCAACGGACCCGGTGGCCGCGGCCGCAAGGCGTGGGTCCATGTCGCGCCCATCCCCGACGATTACCGCGGAGCCCATCGGCGCGCGGATCCGGATGCCGGCGCGAAGTACGCGCGCCACGTTGCGGAAATTCTGGAAAAATTACGCGTCGAGCGGCGCGGCGTCGCCGCCTACATCGCCGAGTCGCTCCCGAGCGTCGCGGGGCAGATTGTCTTTCCGCCCGGCTATCTTGCCGAGGTCTATCGCCACGTGCGCGCGGCCGGTGGAGTCTGCATCGCCGATGAAGTGCAGGTCGGCTTTGGACGCCTTGGAACTCACTTCTGGGGCTTCGAGACGCAGGGCGCCGTTCCGGACATCGTCGTCCTCGGAAAACCCATCGGCAATGGCTTCCCGCTGGCCGCCGTGGTCACGACTCCCAAAATTGCGGCGTCGTTCGACAACGGCATGGAGTTTTTCAGCACGTTTGGCGGCAATCCGGTGGCCTGTGCCGCGGGTCTTGCCGTGCTCGATGTGCTGGAAGAAGAACACCTACAGGAGCGGGCGTTGCGCGTCGGCCGCCACATGCTCGCCGGCCTCAGCGAGATGCAGAAGCGGCATTCCTTGGTCGGCGACGTCCGCGGCGCGGGATTGTTTCTCGGTGTGGACCTCGTGCGCAATCGCGCTACTCGCGAGCCCGCGCTCGAAGAAGCCTCTTACGTGGTGAACCGCCTGCGCGAGCGAGGCATTCTGGCCGGCACGGACGGGCCTCATCACAACGTCATCAAGCTGCGCCCACCGCTGGTTTTTTCGGAGGCCAATGCAGACCTCTTCCTGACCACGCTCGATTCCATCCTCGAGGAAGACGCCGCACAACCTCCTCGCTGAACGGATTTGCCGCTTCTCACGACCAAGCCCGGGAATGTTCTCGGCAGACTACTTGACAATTCTGTTACCCTGCACGTAGGCTCGCCGCGCGATGGAGCCCGATGCATCCCTCTCCTGGCTCGCGCTGACGCTGACTCCCGGTCTGGCTGCCCGTCTGTCCGCGCGTTTGCTCCGCCAGTTTGGCTCGCCGGACGGCGTCTTCCGTGCATCGCTGACCCAGCTTGAAGCGTGTCACCTCCCCGCGCCCGCAGCACAGGCCATCGCGAAGAAAGAAGCATTCAAACGCGCGGAAAAGGAACTGGCCGCCGTGCAGCGCATCGGCTGCCGCCTGCTGAACTGGACCGAGCCGGAATATCCGCAGACGCTCCTGCAGATTTACGACCCACCGGTGATGCTTTACGTTCGCGGCGACGAGCAGGTTCTGAACCAGGCGGCGATCAGCATCGTCGGCACGCGGCGCCCGACGCTCTATGGCACGCAAATGGCCGAGCGCCTCGGGCGCGACCTCGCGCTGCGCGGCCTGGTCATCATCAGCGGCATGGCCCGGGGAATCGACGCCCTCGCTCATCGGGGCGCAATCTCGGCGCCGGGTGGCCGCGCCATCGGCGTGCTGGGCACGGGAATCGAAGTGATCTATCCGAAGGAGAACCGCAAGCTCTATGAAAAGGTTCTCGAGTGCGGCGCCCTGATCAGCGAATTCCCCACCGGCTCGCATCCCGCGCCGGAGAATTTTCCCATTCGCAACCGCATCGTCGCGGGAATGCCGCTCGGTGTGGTGGTCGTCGAAGGGGCGCAATATTCCGGATCGCTCATCACGGCGCGGCTGGCGATGGAATTTGGCAGGGAGGTGTACGGCGTGCCGGGCAACGTGACGCAACCCGTGAGCTTCGCACCGAATCAATTGATCAAGCAGGGGGCCAAGCTGGTCGCTGGCGCCGAAGACGTCATCGAAGAGCTGCCGACGCCGGTGCGCGCGGCGCTCGTCCAGGCCGTGCAACCGGAAGACAGCCAGCGGAATCTATTAATCGCGGCCTCGCTCAACCAGTCCGAGAGGAAAATCTACGAACTGCTGAGCGCGGAGGAGTCGCGGCCCATTGACGACATCGTCGAGCGCTCCGGCTTGAACTCTTCCGAAGTTCTGGCTACGCTGTTTGACTTGGAGATGAAAGGCATCGTGCGGCAGCTTCCAGGCAAGCAGTTCAGCAAAATTCTGCTTTGACGGCCTTCGACTGAAACCGGCGAAGGTAGCGGAAAAGACACACGCGCCGCCGCTGGCCCTTCCTGAACAGGTTTCCGGAGTACAAAAGCACAATGGCACGCTCGCTCGTAATCGTCGAATCGCCCGCGAAGGCGAAAACTATCAACAAGTATTTGGGACGCGACTACACGGTCAAAGCGTCTTACGGCCACGTCATGGACCTGCCGCCGAAAATTCTGGGCATCCTCTTGCCCCCCGACGGAAACGGCCCCAAGGTCAAGAAAGCCAAGAAGAAGGGCTCCAAGAACGGTGCAAAATCAGACGCAGAGAAATCCGCCGCAAAGATTCCCGAAGTCGTCGTGAATGCCGAAAACATCTTTGAGCCGACCTACGAAATCATTCCCGGGAAGACCAAGATCATCCACGAGCTGAAAACCGCCGCGAAGGCCGCCGAAGCCATATACCTCGCGGGCGACCCGGACCGCGAAGGCGAAGCGATTTGCGCCCACCTCGCGCAATTGCTCGGCACCAACAAGAAAGAGCGCGCCAAGATCTTTCGCGTGATGTTCAACGAGATCACGCCCAAGGCCATCAAAGCCGCCTTTGAAAAACCCAGCCAGGTGGATGAGCACCTTGTGGACGCGCAGCAGGCGCGCCGCATCCTCGACCGCCTCGTCGGCTACAAGATTTCTCCACTCCTGTGGGACAAAGTCCGCCGGGGGCTCTCCGCCGGCCGCGTGCAGACCGTCGCCCTGCGGCTGATCGTTGAGCGCGAGCTCGAAATTCGCGCCTTTGTGCCGCGGGAGTATTGGACCATCCACGCAATGCTCGATGCCGG
>JBGOWC010000078.1:0-7526 GCA_041478415.1 Terriglobia bacterium | reverse complement strand
GCATCACACGGGAATAGTGGTGGCCCGTTACTAACGATGGACGGAAAAGTGGCTGGAGTACTGACGTGGAAAGCCTCCACAGGCGAAAATCTCAACTTCGCCGTCCCAAGCAAACTGATTACGCCCCTGCTAGCGAATTCCGCGGTTCGTCCCTTAGGAACTGCCGACAAAACTGACTCGACATTGTCCACAAGCGCGCAGGGAGAGAGGGTGTGGACTTCAATGACCAGCGGACGCGATTACAAGATTCGGATAGAAGGGGACTACATTTATGGCGAATGGATTCTTCCGGCCGCCTTGCAGCCAACCGCCGCTTTCATGCGTTTCGAACTAAAGAAGAGTGGAGACAAGTGGACTGGCAAAGTGCGATCAAACCTCCCATACGAGTACAACTCCACTTATATTGATTACTGGAGAACTGGGCAGACCATGGGAACAGCCAACGTGAATTGGTGCAGCCAGGAATCTGACTTTGAAATCGATAAGCTTTCAGAGTCGAGAATCGAAGGCCAGGCCCCAACATTCACATCATTCGACGCAAAGAAATGCCGCCCTGGAAAGCTGACGTGGAAGCCTTTTACTTGGATTCCGAAGTGAAATTCCTTGTCTTACTAAGAGGGGCTGTTTGCCCGTCTTACTCGCCTGAATGAGCGACGCGGTAGCCCGTCGATTAATAAAAGATCGCTGTACATATCCCAAACTGTTGGAGGATGGCCACAATCTCTTCCCCGCCAATTCGCTTTTCCTTACGGGCTTGCGACCACCCGCAATAGGGCTCTAGCGCGCGATCTCTATCCTCGAACGGCTTCGTCAACAGCACCCTCGCAAGCTCCTTTATGGCCGCCCAATGTACCTCTACTAGGCGTACCGATTCAGAACGTAATTTCTCTCGCGTCGCCGACAAGGCGCGTGGGTCCAACTTCATTTCTTCCAAGAATTGTTTAATCAGAGCGTCGTCATCGTCAGCACCTAGTTTTGAGCCGTCAAGGTAGAATTTTTCTTGTGCGATGAGTCCCGCGAAGAACGAAATGATGGCGTTCTCCTTCTTCACCTCGGAACCGACACCTGGCCGGGAATCGGAATACCAATACTCGTAAAATGAAATTCCCTGGCCGTCAGGATCTACATGAATCCCATCGCGGCGTAGGCGCATTCCCAGAGCGGCCGCCACAACTGCGTGGCCAGACTCGTGGTAGGCGGCGCTTTCCGCATAGCGTGGCTCTGTCATCGCAAGTGAAGACTAACAGTGGAGATGAAACGCTGCAAACTGGCGCGTGGGACAATTTAACAAAGCTATCTCGCTCTAGCCAAAGCACTTCCACGATAACTATTGACAAATAGTAACCATCTGCTATAATGTCTCATGTTTATCCCGAGAGACGCCCCTCCCGAACCGCGCTCGGTCCCCTCCGCGCCCTCTGTGAGACGCTCTCTCCCCCCGCCTTCGACTTTCAACTTTCAACATTTGACCGTTTTTCCGCTAACCCTCTTAGAATCCGCACATACGAAAATCGCGCCCATAACTCCTTTAGAATGCGCACTTACAAAAACGTTGAACTTAAAACCCTTTAGAATCCGCACTTACGAAAAAAGGTGGGGGGTGGGGGGTATTTTGTTAACTGCGCAACCGACCACGTTGCGCATCCTGAGGAGCGGAGCGACGAAGGACCTGTCTTCCCGCCCGAGGAGGGAATCTGTCCTGAGGAGCATCGCGACGAAGGATCTCTCTTACACGCGAATCCTTACCTCGTTACTTCCTTACTTCGTTGCCTCTTCTCGTTCTCCTCACGCCAGCGCCAGGCTGGGATCGGCGTTGAGGCGGGCGTCGGCGGTGACTCCGGCGCGGAAGCGCGAATACGCGGCGGCGGCGATCATTGCGGCATTGTCCGTGGAAAGTGCGCGGCTGGGAAAGAATACTTCGAGTCCAGCGGACTGGGCGCGGCGCTCGAATTCGGCGCGCAACTGGCTGTTCGCCGCCACGCCACCGGAAACGAGCAGGCTGGCGGCGCGGCGTTCCACGGCTGCGGCAAAGGCGCGATCGGCGAGCTCGCGGACGACAGAGTCTTGAAACGCCCGCACCAGCGCCAGAGTTGCGGGGCTGCATAGAGGCAAAAGCTCTTCAAACGTGCGGCGCCCCTGCGCGATCGCTGCTTCGCGAGCCGCAATCTCCGGCGCAAATTCCGGATGCTCGCGCACGTAATACAGAACCGCTGTCTTCAAGCCGCTGAAACTGAAGTCCAGCGGGTTGCCCTTCATCTTTGTCGGGGAAAACCGGGTTGGGAAAGTCCCGCCGCTCGCGTTCGCTGCCGCGAGCCGGTCGAGGATCGGCCCTCCGGGGTAACCGAGACCCAGCAGCTTGGCCACTTTGTCGTACGCTTCGCCCGCCGCATCATCGCGGGTCTGTCCAAGCTTCCGGTACTGAAATACCTGCGCATCAGCGGCCTGCGCCGACGGCTCCGCTTGCACGTGGTACAGCACCGTATGCCCGCCCGAGACAATCAAGCAAACCGCGGGCAGTTCCGGCCGCCTCGCGACGCGAAACGCTTCCAGAAAAACGGCGTGCACGTGGCCTTCGAGGTGATTCACGGGGATCAGCGGCTTGCCCAGCGCCATCGCCAGCGTCTTTCCGTAGGTGATTCCCACGAGCAGCGAACCGACCAGCCCCGGCCCTTGCGTCACGGCAATCGCGTCCACGTCCTCGAGCTTCATCGCGGCTTGCGCCAGGGCCTCGCGGACCACGGGCACGATGCGGCGCAGATGCTCGCGCGAAGCCAGCTCCGGCACAACACCGCCATACTTTCTGTGAATGTCGATTTGCGAAGCGACGATGTTGGAAAGAATTTCGCGGCCGTCCGCCACCACGGCTGCGGCCGTCTCATCGCACGATGACTCAATTCCCAGAATTCGCACGCCTGTTTTCTCTCTCGCGCCCGTTGAGGGAACAACTTTTTCTTTATGCTAGCATACACGCATGAGTCCGACTCCTCGCCGCGTCCGCAAAGCAGTTCTCCCAGCCGCCGGCCTCGGAACGCGCTTTCTTCCCGCCACCAAGGCGCAGCCCAAGGAAATGCTGCCGGTGGTGGACAAGCCGCTGATCCAGTACGTCGCGGAAGAGTGCGTCGCCTCGGGAATCGAGCACATCATCATCGTCACGGGCAAAGGCAAGAACGCCATCGAAGATCATTTCGACTCGGCGCCCGCGCTGGAACAATTCCTGGAGGAACACGGGAAGAAGGACCAGGCAGCAATGGTCCGCAAGATCAGCAACATGGTGAGTGTGAGCTACACACGGCAGAAAGAGCCCCTTGGCCTTGGCCATGCGGTGCTGGTGGCCCGAGATCTGGTCGGCGACGAACCCTTCGCCGTGCTGCTGGGCGACGTGATCATTCCGGGCGACCGCCCCGCCACAAAGCACCTCGTGGACATCTATGAAGCCACCGGCGTCGGAGCCATCGCCGTCGAGGAAGTGCCCCGCGAGAGAACGCACTTGTACGGCATCGTTGCTGCTGAAGCTGCGCCGCAGCCTCCCTGGGGCAGCCGCCTGCTGCGGATTCGCGACCTCGTCGAAAAGCCCAGCCGCGGCCAGGCGCCCTCGAATCTGGGCATCACCGGACGGTACGTTCTTCCTCCCGAAATATTCGATTGTCTCGCGCGCACCAAGCCCGGCGCTGGAAATGAAATTCAGCTCACGGACGCGTTGCGCATCCTAGCGCAGGAGCGCGGCCTGTGGGCCTATATCTACGAAGGAATTTCCTACGATGCAGGGGACAAACTCGGATTTCTGAAAGCCACCGTCGAGATCGCGCTCCAAAATCCCGAGTTCGGCAGCGAATTTAGAAAGTACTTGAAATCGCTCTCGCTCTAGACGCCGTCCTGCCGCTATTCCTTTGCGGGCTTCTTCTCCGTGGCAGGCACTTCTTTTGTCTTTGATTCGGACTTGCCGGCGTCGGTTGCAGCCGGCGTATCCGCCTTTGAGCCGTCGCTAGGCGCAGTTTTCTTCGCGGCGTAATCGGTCGCGTACCATCCCGATCCCTTGAACTGAATCGCCGATGGCGCCATGACGCGCTCGACCTTCCCGTTGCAATGCGGGCACTTCTTCAGGAACGGGCCCGCCAGCTTCTCGATGCGATCCGTATGCCGGTCGCACTTCAAGCATTTGTACTCATACAGGGGCAACCCAGATCCTCCTCACATGTTTCGGAGAGCGAAAGTATAGCACGCGGCAGCGAGTGTTCTCTTCGCGTGCTAGACTCAGGCCAATGGCTCAGCCGCACAACCGCGAAACTTCGCAGGGCTGTCTCTACGTGGTCGGCACGCCGATCGGCAACCTCGAAGACATCACGCTGCGGGCGCTGCGCGTCCTGCGCGAAGCCGATCAGATCGCCTGCGAAGACACGCGCCATACGCGAAAGCTCCTCGATCACTATGAGATTCAAAAACCGCTTATCAGCTACCACGAACACAACGAGATGACGCGCTCCGCCGAACTGCTGGTCTCGCTCGAGCAGGGCGCGAAGATCGCGCTGGTCACCGACGCGGGAACGCCGCTAGTCTCCGACCCGGGCTATCGCCTCGTCGCTCTCTGTCAGCGCCACCACATCCCCGTGGTTCCGATTCCGGGTCCATCGGCCGTTCTCGCGGCGCTCTCGGCCTCCGGGATTCCCGCCGAGGAATTCGTCTTCGTCGGTTTCCTGCCGTCGCGGAAAGGCGAGCGCCGCCGGGCCCTCGAACATCTCCGCCTCGAGGAGCGCACCATCATTCTTTATGAAGCTCCCCACCGCGTTGCGGAGTCGCTCGGCGACGCGCTCGAAATTCTTGGGGACCGCCCCGCGTGCATCGCGCGTGAAATCACCAAGCTGCACGAGCAATTTCAGCGCGGCGCGCTGTCGCAGCTCCTTACACAGGTCCGCGAAAAACCTCCGCGCGGAGAAATCACTCTGGTCCTCGGACCGCCGGAATCGCCGCAGGCCGCCACGTTGCACGACACAACCGTCAGTCTTACCGAGCGTGTGGATGAATTGATTCGGCAGGCCAAGCTGGATCGCAGGGAGGCTCTAAAACTCGCGGCGCGGGAACGCGGGCTTTCCCGGCACGCCGCGTATGAACAGATGGTTGCTGCGCGGCAAAACGAAAAGAAAGATTAGAGCCCGGCTTCGGGCCGGAACACGCGGTGAAACCGCGGCCCGATGAACTGCACGCCAACGACGCGTTCGCCGTCGCCTTCGGCATCCCCCACATGAACGATGCGCCCTTGCGTGGCGAAATCGGTTTCGCTGCGGCGGCTCGCGTACTGCGAGAATGGAATGCTGATCTCGATATCCGCGCCGAGCATCACGTCAAAGCGCGTGCGAAACGCGGCGCCGCTCCTGCAGAGATTCTCGCTCGCAGTGGCTTCTTCGAAGCGGAAGCCGCGGCGATCGCGGCCGCTAATAGTCATCGGCAGATGCACGGCGATTCTACGCTCCGCGCGCTGTCTCGAGACGAGGGAGGCAAGCTGGGCCATGGGCGATCTCCTCCTGAGCGGCACCAAGATACTCGAAAAAACGTTCCACGCAATCGAGAATTTCCGCAGGCGTGCGTGCCGCGTGCACTGATTTTCGAAGCTCGCCGCCGTTTCTCACCCCAAACGTGAACCAGCAGGCGAACTGCTTCATTTTGCCTACGGCATCGGGTAAATCGGCCTCCAGGATTTGCCGGTAGTAGCCGGAGAGTAACCGGTGCCGGCCGGCCTCCGAGGGCCGCTCGTAACCCCCCGTTGTCGCGAATTGCAAGATCTGCGAAAAAATCCAGGGATTCGTCGCCGCGGCGCGGCCGATCATCACGGCGTCGCACCCCGTCTGGCGCACCATCCGCTCGGCGTCTTCCGGCGCTTCGATATCGCCGTTGCCGATCACCGGAAACCGCACGGCCTTCTTGACCTCGGCAATGACGCTCCAATCCGCGCGGCCGCTGAGCCCTTGCAAGCGCGTCCGCGGATGCACGGCGATGCCTTCCACGCCCACGGCCTCGGCCATCCTGGCCACATCGACGGCCACGATGCTGTTCTCGTCCCACCCGGCGCGAATCTTGATGGTCAGCGGAATGCGCACGGCGGCACGCACGGCTCGCAGAATTTCTTCGAGCAGTTTCAGGTCGCGCAGAAGTCCGGAGCCGCCGCACTTCACCACTTTCTTCGCCGGGCAGCCTAAATTAATATCCACGATGTCGAAGCCGAGATCCTCGACCAGCGCCGCGGCCGAGGCCATGACCTGCGGGTTCGCGCCAAAAAGCTGCGCGGTGATAGGGTGCTCGTCCTCTTCGAAATGAAGATAGCGGAGGGTTTTCTGCGCACTCCGCGTGACACCCTCGGAACTCGTGAACTCCGTCATCAGCAAGCCGCAGCCGCCAAGTCCTCGGATGACCCGGCGGAAAAACGTGTCGGTGACGCCGGCCATCGGCGCAAGAATCGTCGCCGGGCGAATCGCCACGTTGCGGATGCAAAGTGTCTCGGGAATCATGTGAAATACCGCGCGCCGTGCTCCACAAACACTCTACCCTTCAATAACTTTCTAAGGGCGGATTGTGCCCCTAAAAGCAGCAGGAGCCACGCGAGAAAAGGCCCGATATTAATCGGGGCAGAGCCTTGATTGAACAGCGCTAGTGAAGCGTCACGGTGGCTCCACCAGAGTTGAGTAAGCCCATCGAACAATTCTATTGAATGGCATCGCACTCCGCGGTAACTAAATACTTTTTCGTTACCTCGCGGGGGGGGCTTCCGGTTCGGTACGTTATTTCAATCGTTGCACAGCAAAGCCGCAGGGGACGCGGCGGGTGACAGTTATTGAAGACGACGGAGTGCAATTCACCCTTACTGTCAGTCGCCTGCCAGTTCACTAACTTTCCCTTACTCACATCGGCAACAAACTTCAGGCCACCACGGGTTATGTAAACCTTCGAGCCCTCTTGACGTTTCTTGTTCTTAAGCGCCGGACCCAAGTTAATCACTCGCGTTTTCTGGTTGGCTACCTGCTTCGTCTCCTGTCCTAGTGCGCCTAAACAGAAAACGCCGATCAAGATCACCAATGCCATTTTGCTAAACATATCGTCCTCCTGCGGTTGTGAGTTAAAGGCCCTTGTCCGGAATTTCCCTTTTAGCCTCGAAAACGGCAGCGATCATACACCCATCCCGCCTGTTCGCGGCATTGTGAAACAATTTTCATCCGGATCGCCACCGACGGTCCGAGATCCGAACCAGCACCGCCGAAATTGCCCGATATTCCGCCACTTTTGCAATACCTCTCCTTACCGCCCCCCGTTGTCTCCGGATTCCGCTGCCGACTTGGCCACCAGCTCTCTGTTCGGTCGGCATCGGGAGCAGAACGATCCGACCAGCATTGCCCCAAAGCCTTCGCGTCAGATGTCCTTCCGCCAGCTCGCTGCTCTGGAAGATTTTGCTTGCCGAGGTTGGCTGGATGTTCTATTCGTCTGGAATAGAAGGCGAAAGTAGTGATGGATAGAAGGCAAAAGCTGTTGGCCCTCTATGAAGG
>JBGOWC010000198.1:0-4674 GCA_041478415.1 Terriglobia bacterium | reverse complement strand
CGAGTTCTTTGCGCCGCGGATGGCGAGGAAGCGCTGCGTCTCTCTGAGGCGGAAGCGCCGGCACTGGCCATTCTCGACGTCGTGATGCCGAAACTCGGCGGCGTGGCGACGGCAACAAAGCTTCGTGAGCGGCACCCGAAGCTGCCCATCCTCTTTACGAGTGGTTACGCCCTTGATCCATTGACGCATTCCGTTTCCGGCGCGCCGGCCTCTTACCTGCAGAAACCCTACAGCCCGGCGGCGCTCGGCCGCCTCATTCGCGAATCCCTGGACCTGGCCACGCGCGAAAGAGAATCTCCAATAAGCTGAGAAAACGCGCGCCTTGTGAAGCGTTCCACGGCCGCGGTATATACTCTCTCCCGAAATGTCCGGGTCGTCGTCTTCCAATCTCACTCCTGCTCGCACGCCGCGTCGCGGGCGCACGCCCATCGCCGGCTGGATCCCTTTCGGTCTCGGTGAAACCAAGCCGCATCATTTCCGGGAGATGTTCCGCATCTTCTGGGAGAACCGCGACAATTTGCCCTACGCCTGGCGCATCCTTCGCCACGGCGTGTGCGACGGCTGCTCGCTCGGCCCGCGCGGCCTCCGCGACGATGCCATCCCCGGCATTCATCTTTGTCTCGTTCGCCTGAAGATGCTCCGCACGAACACCATGCCCGCGCTCGACCCGGAGAAGCTCGCGGACGTGGCCGCTCTGCGCAAACAGAATGGCCGCCGGCTGCGCGAACTAGGGCGCCTCCCCTATCCCATGCTGCGCCGCGCGGGCGAGCCCGGCTTTCACCGCGTGTCCTGGGGAGAAGCCATGCGCCTCGCGGGCTCGCGTTTGCGCGCGTGCGATCCGCACCGGATGGCGATTTACACGACGTCGCGCGGGATGACCAACGAGAGCTACTACGCGGCCGCCAAAGCCGCGCGTTTGCTCGGCACCAACAACATTGATAACGCCGCGCGGCTCTGCCACGCCGCTTCGACCGTGGCGCTCAAGCAGACTCTCGGTGTCGGCGCTTCAACGGTCTCCTACACGGATTGGCTGCGCACGGATCTGATCGTCTTGATCGGGAGCGACCTCGCCAACAACCAGCCCGTGGCGACGAAATATCTCTATCACGCGAAGAAGAACGGTGCGCGGATTCTTGTCGTCAATCCCTACCGCGAGCCCGGCCTCGAGCGTTACTGGATTCCGTCCATCGTGAAGAGCGCGATCTTCGGCACGCGCCTGGCCGACGACTTCTACCCGGTCAAGGTCGGCGGTGATGTCGCTTTCCTCAACGGCGTCTTGAAGGAGCTCATCTCACGCAACGGCCTCGATGAAGACTTCATCAAGGCGCATACAACCGGCTGGGACGAACTGCGCGCCGCGCTCGAGCGGCAGAGTTGGGATTCGCTGGAAAAATCCGCGGGCGTGACCCGCGGCGTGATGCGCCGCTTCGCCGAAGAATACGCTGCGGCGAAAAACGCCATCTTCATCTGGAGCATGGGGCTGACGCAGCATGCTTTCGGCGTGCAAAACGTCCAGGCGGTCGTGAATCTTGCGCTCGCGCGCGGCATGCTCGGCCGCCCCAACGCCGGCGTCGTGCCCATTCGCGGCCACAGCGGCGTGCAGGGCGCGGCAGAGTGCGGCTCCGTGCCGAATACTTTTCCAGGTAATGCGCCGGTGAATTCCGGAAACGCGCGGCGGTTTTCCGAATTCTGGGGCAAGACGATTCCCGAATGGCCGGGCATGTCCGCGCCGGAAATGCTGGATGCCGCCGTGCGCGGCGAGCTCGATGTCTTCTACATCGCGGGCGGAAATTTTCTGGAAACCATGCCCGAGCCGGCAAGAGTCGAAGCCGCGCTCGCCCGCGTTCCTTGCCGCATCCACCAAGATTTATTTCTCAATCGCTCGATGCTTGTGGATCCGCCCGCCGGAAAAAACGGCGGTGAGCAATTCGTTCTCCTCCTGCCCGCGCAGACGCGCTACGAGCAGCCCGGCGGAGGAACGCTCACGAGCACCGAGCGACGGATTCGTCTTTCGCCGGAAATTCCCGGGCCGCGGATCGGCGAAGCAAAGCCGGAGTACGAAATTTTTCTGCGCGTCGCCGCCGCGGCGCTCGGCCCCGCCGAAGCGCATCTCGCCGGAGTGATGGATGCCGCCGGTCTACGCGCGGAAATGGAGCGCACCATGCCGCTCTATCGCGGAATCGGCGGCCTCAAATCCGAAGGTGATTCGGTGCAGTATGGCGGCCCGTTGCTTTGTTCCGGCGGAGTCTGCGCGAATTTGCCAGGAGGCCGCGCGCGATTTACCGCGCTCGAACCTCCCGCTCTCCGCACGACGGAAGAGATTCCTGCGGGAGACGGTGAGCTTTTTTGTCTCACCACGCGGCGCGGCAAACAGTTCAACAGCATGGTCTGGGAAGATTTTGATCCGCTCACGGGAAGCCGCCGCGAAGACATTTTCATTGCTTCCGAAGATGCAGCGCGTCTCGGACTAGCGAACGGCGATTCTATTCGCTTGATTTCTGTGGCCGGCACAATGCTGGGCCGCTGCAAGATTGCTCCCGTCGCGCCCGGCACGCTCCAAGCGCACTGGCCGGAAGCAAATGTTCTGCTCAGCAACCGGACCGATCCCGCAAGCCACGAACCGGACTACAACGCGTGGGTCCGCGTCGAGCGCTTGTAGCGGGTCGCGCGCGCGTAAATTTTCAAGAGAAGAACGAAAATTAATGAATGGGAATTCAGGTTGCCCAGAGAAAGGGGTTTTTGGGGCAGATTTGAGGGTCGGCGGGCCGACGCTGGATTGAAAACAAAGGACTTAGAAATCGCGCGAAGGCGAATCATAGACAAATGAATTTTTCTTGACAAATTCATTTGTCTATAAACGGGAGGTTTGATCTTCGAGTTTGGAGGCCGGGAGAAGAGGCGGGGCGGCACGCCGAAACTGTTTTGGCGTCCACCGGGGAGGGATGAAATTGACGTTGACAGGGGGATGAGCCGGTGCTATACCGCGAGGCAAGACAGGCCCTTTGGTGGTAAGTCTCGATTCTCATCAGCAGGTTTGACGCGAGTGAGACAGCGGACCTGCCTGGCAGGGCAGGCCTGCTCGTCACCAGAGGGACTGTTCAGCAACACCCCACCCCACCCCGGGAGGTGAAAGCCGCACGGTTTTCACCTCCTTTTTCTTTGCGGAGCTCGACGGTTCTCGCCCTGAACGAAATTGATGCGAGCCACATCGGAAAAGGAATCACTGCTGCCTAGACCTTTGCAGCTAACTTTGGTCTACTGAGCCAGGCCGAGAGGGGGGCGCCCCAGTTCTCTCCGGAGGATGAATGCCGGAAAAGCCACCGTCGCTCGACGAGAGCCTCAGCCACAGTGCGGGTGATCTAGCAGGCCAAATTGGGAAGGCGGCTGCTAGGCGAGCTCCCTCTAAGCTCCGGCTTGGCAATGCGAGCGCGGTTTTCCTGCTTGTTTGCTTGGCCGTACTCAGAGCTTCTTCGCTCTCCGCGCAAACCACCTCTGAAATCCAGGGAACAGTGACGGACCCGCAAGGACTGCCGATTGCCGGGGCAGAGGTTTTGGTCCGAGCCGATGCTACCGGAAGCGAAACAAAGTTCATCGCCGACTCGGATGGTAATTACAGGGACGTAGGATTGCGACCGGGAACATACACAGTCACGGCAGCACACGACGGGTTCACGACCAAAGTTCATGCGCACCTGGATTTAACCGTGAATTACCGGCTCCGGCTGGACATAACGCTAGTGGTAGGCAGCACGCAACAGACCATTACGGTCGGAGCGATTCCTCCAGTGCTGGAGACCGGCAACTCTTCCACAGGCAGCACGATTCTGCCTTCGCAGGTCGAGGCGATGCCACTCAATGGACGCAATTATCTTAGTTTGTTGCAACTTGTTCCTGGGGTTTCGATCAATCGAAACTTCGCGGAAGGAGACGACAACAGCTCGCCGATACTGGGCGAGCGCGCAAACAACGCCTACGTTCTTATTGACGGGATGCCCAACCGGGACGAAGTAGACGGTGGACCTGCGGGCCAGTTCGATCAAGATGCGATCCTTGAATTTCAAGTCTTGACCTCCGGTTACAAGGCTGAGTTTGGCCGCGGCTCGGGAGGAATCGTCAACGTCGCCACAAAGAGCGGAACGAATGACTGGCACGGCTCACTCTCCCTCTTTCATCGTAACTATCTTTTGGACACTCCGGACGTGCCGAACTCCAGCGTGCCGTTTCTACTCCGGTGGGACACCAGCGCCACTGTTGGAGGCCCACTCGTCAAAGATCGGGTGTTTTTCTTTGGTGCGGCCGAAAGAATTCGCGAATCGCGACAAACGAACTTCCAATTCCCGCCGGATTTCCCGCCTTCTTTGAAAAAGGAAGAGGGATCCATCAACAAGCATGGGGAGAATTATGAGAGCCGCGGCTTTGCGAGATTTGATGAAATATTCGGACCTCATCGTTTGACGGAGGAGCTAAACCTTACCAACGCCCATTTTGCGGACTCTGGCGACCAGCCGTCGCGGCGCTCGGATGCGGACCAGCGCCGCCTTATGTTTGGAATTCACGACACGGTGATGTGGGGCGAGCCGAACAACCCGTATCTTCTCAACTCGTATCTTCAATTTCGTGGTGAACCTTCGCTTACGCGACCCGCGCATCTTGAATTGGGGCTGCCTTCGACCT
>JBGOWC010000353.1:0-2679 GCA_041478415.1 Terriglobia bacterium | reverse complement strand
GTTGTAATTTTTCCGAGGAAAATGTTCGCGAGAGCGGAACCCGACAGGCGCAGGCCTCCCGGCGTGCCTGGCAAGTGATAGACAACGGCAATCCCGATCAGCACGGTGGGGAGCTCGACGATCGGCCGCGCAGTTTCCTTCAACTGTTTTTCGGGGATGGGCGCGTCACCACCGCCAAGGTCGCCGATGCCCGCGAGAATGCGATTCACACTTTCTCCCGTGCCTTCGGGCAAATAGCGGAGTTGCACTTCGGCGTGCTGCTTGTGGTACTCGTCGTTCCACGCGACATAGAGCGGTTCGGGCAGACTCGAGCCCGTCGCCACCAGCGTGATCGCGGACTGCCCGCAGACGATGCTGGAGCAGACCAACGCGAGAATCGTGATTTGGGCGCAGACGATTCGGCGGAAGAGCTGGGCAGAATCCTTCACGTGTCACCCACCCTCTTGAAAAGATTGCGGAAAGCTTGACTGTTCACTCCGCGGATAAGGATAGCGGTGGGATCGGCATGCAAGAGAAGAAAACGCCCATGGAATGTGTGGAATCAGCCATCACAGCATGCCACTGCAATGAAAGCGCCACTGAGACCCATGGGAGTGGTCTTCTTCGTTTTCCACAAGTGGTAAGCGAGCCGGCCAGCGCTCTTCGCCGCGGCAGACTGGGATGGCGCGCCGATTAGTCCAATGCCTGCGGCGGCCAGATCAAAACATCCTGCCGCCGGGCAAAATGCAGGAGCGGCGCCGACTCCGGCAGGGCGACGCCTTGGGCCGCGGCCACCGTGTTGCATTCAATCTGCGCTTCGGCCGCCTGCAAACGCCACGGCGGATGATGAATCTCTCCGCGGAAAAGGCTGCCCGCGCCGGCGGCGTAAAGGCAATAGCGTTCGGTGAGCCAGTGTTCGAGCGTTCCGCGTTGCGGGGAGAAGACCTCGCCTCTGGGACGATAGCGCGCGCGCAAGTGAGCAGGCGCGGCGCCACGATGCGTGCGCTCGCTGCGATAGTCGATCCATCCTTTGTGCTCATCGAGCGACATTCGTGCGCGGAAGTATGGCAGGTGAAACCACGCGCGGGCGATCCAGACGGCCAGCGGATTGCCTGCATCCAGGCTGAAAAACCAGACTCCCGGCTTGTCTCCCAAAACGACATAAGTGCGCACATTCAGCTCGTGAAAAGCCGAGAGCCAGGGCACCGCGGGTGTGCCGCGTAGCCGCACGCCCGACATTCGGAAGGGCACAACGCCGAGCCAGCACTGACCCTCGTGGGTATCGAGTTCGAGTTGCTCTGGGATCAATGGGCGCAGAACCGCGGCTGGAACAGGCCAGTGCGCGAAGAGCAGGTCGTGCCACGATTGAGCCATCACCCAGGGACCTTCGGGCAGCGGCCAAGGGCGATGACCGACCTTGCTTAGGAGTGTCTGCGTTGAATTCACATGAGCCGTCACGCAACGACGACACTGCGAATATACCCTGAACCCCCTCGCGCGAATCCAATCCACTTATTTCGAACGCTTCGAATGAAACGCAAACATTGCCTTACAAGCAGCCTAGATATTAAATTGCACCTGTCATGCCACCGGGCACGGCGGCGATCCTGGACGACTATTTCTGAGGCGCGTCTCTTCGCAACCGAAATTTTCGTGTCTATGAGAAGGGGGATAAATGAAAGCGATTCGTGTTCATGAATTTGGCGCGCCGGAGGTGATGAAGCTCGAGGAAATCCCGGCACCGAAGCCCGGCGCGGGCGAAGTGCTCGTGCGCGTGAAAGCTGCCGGCGTGAATCCGGCGGACACCTATATGCGCGCTGGGTTTTATCCGATCAAGCCCGACCTGCCCTATACGCCGGGCGTGGACGCAGCAGGCACGATTGAAACGCTCGGCGACGGCGTGACCGGATGGAAGCCGGGCGACCGCGTCTACACAGCCGGAACCAAAAGCGGCGCGTACGCCGAATTCGCCGTCGTGCCCGTTTTGCAGGTGCATCCGCTGCCTGAGCGCGTCTCGTTTGTGCAAGGCGCGGGCGTATACGTTCCCTACGGGACGGCGTATCGCGCGCTGCGTCACTTCGCGCACGCGCACGGCGGCGAAACCGTGTTGGTCCATGGCGCAAGCGGTGGCGTGGGCATCGCTGCCGTACAGATGGCGCGCGCGATGGGCCTGGTCGTCATCGGAACAGCCGGCACGCCAAAGGGGCTCGACCTAGTGAAACGCGAAGGCGCGCATCATGCTTTTGACCACCGCGCGGCGGGATATCAAGATGCGATTTTGAAAGCCACCGGCGGCCGCGGCGTGGACGTAATCCTCGAAATGCTCGCGAACGTGAATCTTGCCGCCGACCTGAAGCTCCTCGCCATGCGCGGCCGCGTCATCGTCATCGGCAGCCGCGGCGACGTCACCATCACTCCGCGAGACCTGATGACCCGCGATGCGTCCGTCCATGCGTTTGTGCTCTGGAATATTCCCGCGGACGCCGCCGCGGACACCCACGCCGCCTTGATCGCAGGCCTTGAAAACGGCACGCTCCGGCCGGTCGTCGGAAAGGAGCAGCCTCTCGGCGAAGCCGTGCGGGCGCACAAAGAAGTCATGGAGCCCGGCGCATTCGGAAAGATCGTGCTGATTCCTTAGATGATGCAATCTCAGGCGATGTGAAACGCCGCGAGGAGCAGCCCGGCCGCAGGAACGCTCGT
>JBGOWC010000230.1:0-4194 GCA_041478415.1 Terriglobia bacterium | reverse complement strand
TTCCTCGAGCAGAGCGCGCCGGCTCACCACAACGTTGCCGCGGCGGCGGTTCAGCTTGGTGATGCGCAACTGCAGCTCTTCGCCGAGAAGGTTGTCCAGGTTTTGCACTGGCCGCAAGTCGTACTGCGAGCCCGGCAAAAACGCGCGCACGCCGATGTCCACCACCAGGCCGCCCTTGATACGGTCCACGATTTTTCCGGTCAGCGTTTCCTTGGCCTTGAACGCCGCGTCCAGCCTTTCCCACATCCGGCGGCGCAGCACCTTCTGGTAGGACAGCACGAGGTAGCCGTCCTTGCGCTCGCCCGTCCGCTGGACTTCGATCGTCGAGCCGGGCTCCGGCCGCGGGATGTCCGTCTCGGTGAACTCGGCCGCGGGGATGATGCCCTCGGTCTTGGCGCCGATGTCCACGACAACGCCGTTTTCCGTGTAGGCGACGACCTTGACCTCGATGATTTCGTTCTGTGCAGGAGCTTCATGGGCCTCGTCGTACTGCTCCATGAGCTTGCTCATCTCTTCCGAGCCGGCGGCCTCCTCGGCAGCCTGCGCGTCGGCGCCACTTGGTTCGCCATCCGCCGGCGGAGCCGGGGAAGCTTTCGCAGCGGGTTCGGGAGCCGGACTGGGCGCGGATTCGATGGTCTCCGGTGTTTCGTTGGCCGGACTCGGTTCTGATTCGGGAGCAGGAGCGGCGGCAGCCGCCGTCGTGGGGTTGTCGTTGTCGAGTGACATGGCGAAAGGCCTCCGGATGGTCCGTGCGTAAGTTAACGATAAAATTCCTTGCGAGTTCCCGGTCGAGGGTCTGCTGCAAGGAGGCGAACCGCTATGCGGTCACACAGGAAAAAGATGCTGCGGGCGTCCAAAACGCTGCAACGTCAAAATGATACGCGCCGTTCGCGCGGGTTGTCAATGAAACGGGGTTGAAACAGCTTAGACGGGCCTCAGGCCCTCGCGCGGCCGGCTTGGCGCACTTCGCGGCGGAAATCCGGGGCGGCAACCTCCACGGTCTTGCACATTTCGTAGAGCCGCGAGCGCATCCGCGCGCCGATGCGGTCGGCGAGCGTATCTTCTTTCACGACAACGCGCTGGCCGGAAGGCAGCCGCGCCGGCTCGCTGCCACTTGCCGTTTCGTCGAAATAGTTTGTGGTGAGAATCGTCACGCGCCGCTCGTTGTACCGCGCGTTCAGGACCAGACCGATAATGTCCAGCACCCACGCCGAGGGCTTTCCGGCGCCCAGGTCGTCGAGCACGAGGATTTCCACCGCTCGCACCGGCTCGAGCACACCCATCTCCGTCGCCTGGCTCTCGGGGTTGTAGCTTGCCTGAATCTCTTTCAGCAGCTCGCGATAATCGCAGAAGAGGCCGCCGTGCCCGCGGCGCAGCAGTTCTTTGAGGGCTGCGACCGCGAGATGCGTCTTGCCGACACCCGACGGGCCCATCAGCAGCAGCCCCGCCTCCGTGCCGCCGGGATAATTCCGGCAAAAGCCCTCGGCCTGAAGTTTGACCTGTTTGAGAGAGCGCACCGATTCGGGCGTGTACGAGCGGCCGTCGGTGAGGTCGGTCACGAAGCTGTCGAAATCGCAATGCTCGTAGCGCTTGGGGATGCGCGCGCGTTCCACCACCCGCGTGGCGCGGTCTTCCACTCCGCACTCACAAGGTACAGCGTAAGCAATATTCGGCCGGCCCGCACTCGCGCCCGGCTTGTCGAGCGAGACCGCCGTCAATTTCTGTTCGGGGTCTTGTTTGTGAGGGGGCACAAGCTTCCAGCCGGTTCCGCGGCAGTGCGTACAATTCTCGTTCGCCATGCCGACAGCATACGGGCCTACTGCATCCGCGGCAAGTTGCTGTGGTGTGGAAAGCGGGAAACGCTGTGGAAACTGTTTTGGAGTGCGGTGGCTCTTGCCCTGAGCGACGTCGAGGGGTGCCACCGTCTTTCCGCCGATCGATGCGTTCTAGGCTTCGCGCGCCGGCGCGCGTCCGATACGCGGCGTCGCCCGCACAATCGCATTCCGTGGCATGCGCTCCGCCGCGCGCGAAGCGACGCGCGCCAGTTCTTCCTGGACCACGTGCGCGAACTCCGCCATCTGCTGTTCCATTTCCACCATTTTTTCACGCATGTTCAGGATGATGTCGATTCCCGCGAGGTTTACGCCCATGTCCCGCGCCAGCGTGAGGATCAGTTCCAGCCGCTCGAGATCGTGGTCGGTGTAGAGCCGCGTGTTTCCCTGCGAGCGCGATGGCTTGAGCAGCCCCACGCGCTCATAGAGCCGCAGCGTCTGCGGGTGCAGCTTGTAGAGCTCCGCCACGGCGCTGATCATGTAGCCTGCTTTGGCCCGTCTTTTTCCTCGCGGCGACATCTCGCTTCTCTACACTCCCGCCTTCGCAAACAATTCCTTCCGCGGATCTTCGGGCGCAAGGCCTTCGAGCTCTTTCATCAGCGTGCGCACCCGCTCATCGGTCGGCTGCGGCACGACCACCTGCACCTCGACATACTGATCGCCGCGGCCGCCCTTCCGCGCGCTCTTTACTCCTTTTTCGCGAAGCCGCAGCCTCTGCCCGCTGTTCGTTCCCGGAGGGATGCGCACCAGCGCGCGGCCGTCAATCGTCGGCACTTCAATCTTTGCGCCGAGCGTCGCTTCCGACACCGTCACCGGAACCTTGACGTACACGTCGTCGCCTTCGCGCTCGAACACCGCATGCGACCGCACGACCACGCGGAGGTAGAGATCGCCCGGCGGCGCGCTCATCGTTCCGGCGTTGCCTTTTCCCGGGACGCGCACGCGCGAGCCGCCTGCGACGCCCGCGGGAATCCTGACGTCAATCGTTTCCGTCCTTCGCACGCGCCCCTCGCCGCCACAGGCCTTGCACACCGTGCGCAGACGGCCGGTTCCGCCGCAGCGCGTGCAAGGCACGTTGAAGCGCATACGCCCCGCCGCCTGCTGAATCGTGCCCGTGCCGCCGCAGCCCATGCAGGTCTGCGGATTGCCGATGGCGCCCGTGCCGTGGCACGTCTCGCAGGCGTCCAGCCGCGCGATCGAAAGTTTTTTCACCGCGCCGTGCACCGCTTCCGTAAAATCAATCTCGATCTGGTATTCCAGGTCGCCGCCCGCCTCGCGCTCCGGCCCGGCGGTCTCCCCGCCCCCGCGGAAAAACTGGCTGAAGAGGTCGCGGAAGCTTGTCCCTCCGCCCGCGGCTCCTCCGCCAAAATCGAATCCGCCAAAATCGAATTGCGTTCCGCCGGCGTCTGCTCCGGCGCCTGGCGGTGCGCCTTCCTGGAAATTCTCGCGGTAAAAGCCGTACTGGTCGTACATCTGCCGCTTTTTCGTGTCGGAGAGAACGTCGTAGGCTTCCTGAATCTGCTTAAATTTTTCTTCCGAGGACTTGTCGCCAGGGTTCAGGTCGGGGTGATACTTGCGGGCCAGTTTTCGGAACGCCGTGCGGATATCTTTCGTGATCGCCTTGCGCGGCACGCCAAGCAGTTCGTAGTAGTCTGTCTTTGCGGAAGTCGGCATCGTCAATCCTGCAGCGCGCCCTGTAGCCGTCCTCTTCCGAGGATGAGAATATCTGCGCGGTTACGTCGGCCCTAAGACAGGAACGAAACACCCCGCGGTCTAAAGCACGGCGTTTGCGTCCCGATTCTGCCGTGGACCGCGGCTACAGCTTCGTCCAGCGCGCGTTCCACTCGGCGATTTCCGTCTGCTCCCGCGCCAGTTCTTCGCGCCGCTTCTGCCGTTCTTCGCTTCGGGCGCCCATGGCGATCTCTTTCTGATTTGCGCGCTCAATCCACTTGTCAATCAGGGTGATTCGCTGCTCCACGAGCGCCCCCTCTGAACGGAATCGCAGTGCCAGTCCGATCATTTCCACCGAGCGCGGCGGAAAATCCGGCGGCGGCGCCTGCTGCGTGTCGTAGAAAAGCCGCTTCCAGTCCGCCGACGGCACTTCGTTGATAGGGATTTGCACCATGTAGAAATTTTCGCGGAGCTTCTGCACCGCCTGCGGCGGCCCCACGCGCTTGACGCCGTCAAGTACGCTCACCCAATCCCCCTAATCAAATCTGAGCCCGCACGGCGGGGTCAATTCGGCTTCTTCGATTCGTCCACGTCCACGTACTCTGCGTCAATCACGTCGCCTTGCTTGCCGCCCGGCGCGCCGGCTGCGCCTGCACCCGAAGCCGCCTCGCCGCTTGCTCCCGCGCCCGCC
>JBGOWC010000112.1:0-6474 GCA_041478415.1 Terriglobia bacterium | reverse complement strand
TTCCATCGCGCGCAACTCCGCCACGTCCTCGGCGATGCCCTCGAGGGCTTCCGCAGCGCCATCGAGAGAGACGCGCCGGAGATTGAGCCGGACCGCGAAATTACACCCATCGCGCCGGCACCATTCGGTTTCCACTCCCCTGAGACTGCCCTGCTCCCGGCAGGCGGCCGCCATCCGCGCCCAATCTTCCGGATAGCGGAAGACATCGCGCATGAGATTCGATGCACTCGTGTCCTCGGGACCGGAACACCCAAGCATGCGAAGGAACGCCGGATTGACCTCGAGGAGGACGCCGTCGAGGCTCGCGCGGAAAACCCCGTACACGGCATTCTCGACAAGGTCGCGATTGCGCTCTTCGGAAATGCGCAAGGCGTCTTCGAGGCGCTTGCGCTCGGTGATCTCCGCGGCAGCGGCGAGAGCGTTCTGCGCCCGCGCCGCCTTAAACAGGTTTTGCGCCATGCAGTTCTTCTTCAACGGCGTGAATCAGCTCTTCAAACGTTTCCTTCGCCTTCGGGGACCAGAACCAGACGCCAATGCGCAGCGCGAGGGGATAGCGGCGCCCGGGTGCCTGGTTTCGCACGGCCAGCCGGCTCTCGACGCGCTGGCGCAACACCGGCGCGCTGGGTTCGGCCGCATCCATGGCGAGAACGGCAAATTCGGAGTCGGCCACGCGCGCGACCAGGTCGGTCCGGCGAAAGCTCCCAGAGATGGCCTCGGCGGCCTCGCGCAAGGCGCGATCGCGCTCATGCTCGCCGAATTCCTTCTGAATGGCCGGCAGATTTTCGAAAACGGACCAGAGGACCACGAGCGTTCCTCCGGCCCTCTGCACCGATTGCAAGCTGCGCGCGGCAAGAGCCTCGAATCCGCGGCGGTTATATAACCCGGTAATCGGATCGTGCAGCACCTCGGCCGAAGCTTCGAGGGAGGTACGGTCGAGCGCCGCGCGGAGAACCCGGTCGAGCGTCTGCGTGTCCATGAAGCCCTTGAGCAGATAGTCCTGCGCCCCTTCGGCAAGCGCGCGGGCGGCGAAATCCTTGTCAGCGGGATCGGCCACGAGGATCAGCGGAATGGCCGGCGCGGCGCCGTGCACCCGGCGGACTGTATCCAGAGGATCGGGGCGCGTGAGCCGCAGGTCCAGGAAAATCAGATCGGGCTGCGTCACTTGGATGGATGGCACGAGTGTGGCGACGGAAGAAACGCTGGTGATCTCGCATCGTCCGCTCGACTCGAGGAAGAGGAGCCGCAGCGCCTTGGCCGCTTCGTCGGGTCTCCCTTCCGCGAGAAGTATGCGGATTCCTGGTGACTTCATCGAAATCTCCTCGTTCCGCCGTCTTACGGCACAGTTCGTACCGGTCGATCGCCGCTGGCCCATTGCCGCCGCTGGTCCACTACCGCCGCGGGCCCAATGCAGTGCAGCCGACCGGGGCGTTACCGGGCCCGCATGGCTTCATCTGTGCGCGAAACGGGCGCGCCACGCCACAGGCCACACGGATGCGACTGGAGAGGAGAGGCTTAAAACAGGGACTTTCCAGGAAGGGGTACTTTATTCTCGCGCACTACGGCGGAGAGTCAAGCAGAGCGGGTGCGCGGTGTCGCGGATACGCTACGGCGTCTTGATCGGGGTCTGCGAGCGCCTCAGCAGAAAGGCCGCGAGCCCCGCGATGAGACCGCCGGCGATCACCACGCCCTCCCAGAGTAGGCCGGCAGCGAGGGTCAGCGGCGCGGCGGCGCCGAAGGGAGCCAGGAGCGCGACGAGAGCCGCTTCGCGAACGCCGATGCCGCCCTGCGTGAGCGGAAGAAGCGCCGCGAGCTTCGCCAGCGGCCAGGCGAAAAGCCATACGCGCAGCGGCAGCAACAATCCGCAGGAAACAGCGATCAGCGCCGTCAGAAACAGAAAGCTTCCTTGCACGGCGAGGCCGAGGACCCAGCCCATGGCCAGCACACGCGGCCGCCGGGAGACGCTGCCGAGCGCATAACGAAAGCGAGCCAGACGGCGGCGAAATCGTACCGAGCGGCCGCCGAGAAGCGGTCGGCGAAGGATAAGCATGAGGATGACGGCAATGGCCGCGAGCAAAAGAAAAACCGCGAGTGCGCGGCGAGCGGCGAGCTGCCAGGCATCCGGCAACGATCCGGGAAGCAGGACGAAGCCGAGGAAGAAGAGAGCGCCCTGCGCGGCCACGTCGAGAAAACGGTCGGCGAGATTTCCCGCCAGGACGGCGGCGGGCCGGGGGCTGCGGCGCAAGCCGACCGCAAGCCGAATGACATCGCCGCCGATGATGGACGGCAGAAAAAGAGTGCCGAAGAGGCCGCCGGTGTAGCACTGCGCGCAAGAGGCGAAATCCAGCTCGGCGCCCGCGGCATTGACGACCATGCGCCACTTCGCAATGCCCACGGCGTGGGCGCAAAGATAGAAAAACAGGACACTGAGGAAGCGGGTGGCGGGAACGCGCGCGAACGCAGCGCGCAGCGGAGCGACCGGGAGAAAATGAAAGAGCACTCCGAGAACGACGAGTGCGGCGGCCCAGCGCAAAGAGATGATCAGCCAGCCGCGGGAAGCTTTGACAGGATGGTGGGCGCCGAGCATTCGCGATGGACTACGCGCCGAAGATCTCGTTGATCTTCGCGGCCAGCTCAAAATCGAGATTGCTGATGCCGTTCACGCTGTGTGTGGTCAGGTCTACGACGACTTTGTTCCAGACGTTGAACCACTCAGGATGATGATTCATTGCCTCCGCAACGAGGGCGACGCGCGTCATGTTGCCGAACGCGGAGGAAAAATCCTTGCAAGCAAATTCGCGATGAAGTTTGGCGTTCTGAACGGTCCAGCCCTGGAGACGGGCGAGCCGTTCCTGAATCTCCGCTTCGGTAAGTTTCTGTGCGCGCACGGCATTTCCCTCCTGCGTGTGCTGGGCAAGAGTGTATCGCAGGGCGCCGGGAGTGGCGCGGGAAGAGCGAAACGACCACCCTAGTGTTGACCGAGGGTTGCTGCTGACATAGCATGCAGAACACTTTCGCAAATAATGGGAATGATTGGAGAAACGATCGGGCACTACCGCGTCTCCGCCAGAAATGGCTCGAGAAGGCGTGCGAGGAAAAACTTGGAATCCTGATCGTTCTGGGGTCGGAGCCGGCGTTTGACCCGCTGCGCTCCGAACCGCGATTCCAAGCGCTGCTGCAGAAACTCGACCTGGTCGAGTGAGCGGCTTCGATAAGCATTGCCCGGCCGGATGAATTCCATTAAGGTGGTGGATTCGAGTAGAGCCTAGAGCCGCCGCGAGCGCCTGCGCTGCGGAAAAACCCTCGGAGTGCAACGTGAAAAAGAAAATTCGCGCCATCCAGTATGGCGTGGGCCCCATCGGTGCCTCAATCGCGCGATTGTTGCGGGAGAAGCAGGCCATCGAGATTTGCGGAGCCATTGATACCGATCCCGCCAAGGCGGGGCGAGACCTGGGTGAAGTTGTCGGTGCGGCGGATGCGCCGTGGGGCGTGAAAATCTTCGCGGATGCCAAAGAAGTGCTGGAGCAAGCCGCGGACGTGGTGATTCATTCGACTTCATCGTCGCTGCCAAAGGTGATGGAGCAATTGCTCGCGTGCCTGGAAGCGGAATCCTGCGTGGTTTCGACGTGCGAGGAGCTCTCCTATCCCTACCGGACGTACCCGGAGCTAGCGGCGCAACTGGATGCCGCGGCGAAGGACTGGGGCGTGGCGCTGGTGGGCACGGGCGTTAACCCGGGATTTGTCATGGACAAGCTGGTAGTGACGCTCGCTGGTGTGTTGCAGCGGATCGAGCACGCAAGAGCTCTGCGCATTGTGGACGCGTCAAAGCGGCGGCTGCCGCTGCAGAAAAAAATTGGCGCGGGAATGAGCGTGGAGGAGTTTCGGGCGCAAGTGGCGGCGGGTGTGATCAAGCACGTGGGGTTGCCGGAGTCGGTGGCGATGGTGGCGGACAGCTTAAACCTGCCGGTAGAAACGATTACGGAGACGATCGAGCCGGTCGTGGCGAACGAACGCGTGCAGACGGAATTTCTGACCGTGGAGTCCGGGCAGACGGCGGGCGTGCATCAGATCGCGCGAGGAATCGGCGGGGGCAAAGAGCTCGTCTATCTTGAGCTGCAGATGTACGTCGGCGCGAAAAATCCGGCGGATACGATCGAGCTGACCGGGCATCCGAATATCAAGCTGACGATTCCGGGCGGAACGCACGGGGACATCGCGACAGCGGCGGTGGTGGTGAACACGATTCCGGTGATTTTGGATGCGGCGGCGGGGCTGCGGACGTCGCGAGATTTGCCGATTGGGTTTTTCTCGCCAAAAGCGAAGCCCTGAAAAGATCGGTCGGGAAAATCTTCCCCTGTGCAGAGCTACTTCAGCCAGAGAACGCTGATTTTCTTGGCGAGGAAAGAAAAGTCAGAATCGCAGGTGACGAGGACGGCGTGGCGTTGGACAGCGAGTGACGCGGCGAAACAATCGGCATAGGGGAGCTTGTACTCGGCCTTCAATTCGGCAGAGAGCCGCGTGAGTTCGAGATCGGCGGGGACGAGAGAGATGGGGAGCTGGGCGATATCGCCGAGCACTTTGCGCGCAACGCCCGGGCCCCGGCCCCGCCAGACGATGTAGTAGACTTCGCCCCAGTTCACAACACTCATCAAGAGCTGATATTTCCGATCATTGGCAAGGCGGATGAGTTCCCCGACCATGGCGGCGCCGGGCTCGTTTTCATAGAGCGCCACCAAGGCGCTCGAGTCAAACACGGCGCGTTTCACTTGTAACGATCCCGCTTGCGTTCTTTCCGAAGCAACTCAAGGAGCGAAGGGCTGCCTTTCAGAGAGCCACGAAGGCTGCTGATGAATTCTTTCGTGATGGGCTGGAGGATGAGGCGGTTTCCGTCCTCGACAAAGGCAACTTTCGTTCCCTTGCGAATCGAGTATTTGCGGCGGAGCTTGGAGGGAATGACGAGCTGGCCTTTGGTGGTTACGGTGGAGAATTCGTTTTTCATATGGGTTACCTCGAAGAGGCTCCAATTCAAGATAGTATGCCATTTCTATAGAAGTAAGTCAATAGAGTAAATGCCTTACCTGAATTGCGATCACTTACGATTGTAAGCAAGAAGATAAAGGGCGGGCTGAAGCCCTCCCCCACACAAACAAAGGAAGGATGCCGCCCGGGTGGGGTGTGTCATTTCTTCCAGAATTTCATGACGGCGGCGTAGTCGAGGTCTTCCTTGGCGGCGCCTTTGACGGAGCTGTAGATTTCGCGCGCCGCTGCGGTGGCGGGGAGCGGAATGCCGAGTTGATTGGCAAGGTCGAGCGCGAGGCCGAGGTCCTTGTGCATGAGGCGCAGGGGGAAACTCGGCGGGTATTCTCCCTTCAAGAGTAGCGGCGCCTTCACGTCCAGGACGGGAGCGCGGGCCATGCTGGATTGCATGACTTCGACAAGCTTTTCGCCGGCGATGCCCGCGCCGGTGACGAGAGCCAGGGCTTCGGCGAGCGCGTCCACCTGCAGGGCCAGGAGCATGTTCATGGCGAGCTTGATGGTCTGGCCGGCGCCGTGGGGCCCGAGGTGAAACCAGCGCTTGCCCATCGCGCTGAAAACCGGCTCCGCCTCCTTCAACGTTTCCGCTTCACCACCGATCATGAAGATCAACTCGCCCTTTTCGGCGCCCCAGGTGCCGCCGGTAACCGGCGCATCAAGGAAGCGCGCACCGCGTCCGGCCGCGGCAGCGGCAATTTTTCGCGCGAGAGCGGGGGACACGGTGCTCGAATCCACATAAATGCTGCCGCGTTTGAGACCACTTACCGCCCCGTTTTCAGCCCACAGAACTTCTTCGAGCGCCGGCGGGTCGCTCACCATCGTGAAGAGAACATCGGAGGCGGCGGCCGCATCGCGCGGTGAAGTTGCGAGCCGCGCACCCGCGGCGACGAGCGATTCGGCGCGCGACGCCGTGCGATTCCACACGACGAGCGGAAATCCGGCCTTCAGGAGATTGGCCCCCATCGGGCGGCCCATCAGGCCGAGGCCAATCAGACCTACGGTGGGTTTCTCACCGGTTGCAGGCGTCACGAGAATCCTCCGATGCGCGGCGCCTTTTTTAAGCGCAGCGTCAGAACGTCAAAGACGCGATTGTAGCCGAAATAGGGTTTGGGAAAATGCTTCAGGCTTCTTTGGGGCGGTGCCGAAGAGGGAGCAGGGGAGACTCGGAACTGGCGGCCGCAGCGCGGCGGGGTGCGGCGGATTCAGGGGCAGGAGCAGGCTCGGGGGCAGGCTGGGCGACAGCGGATCTTTCTTCGATCTTCACGATGTATTGATACGGGATTTCCCAGCGGAAATGTTTCTCCTGCCCGCGCTGGACAAAGTGTTCTTCGAGGAAGATCGAGCGGCCCGAATCCGCAACCAGAGTGCCCGTTGCGGGCAAAAGAATATCGCCGGCGCGATATTGCACCTCTACCCTGCGCCCGAGATAGGCGGAGTAACGGG
>JBGOWC010000344.1:0-2818 GCA_041478415.1 Terriglobia bacterium | reverse complement strand
GCCTGGTCGAGCCGGTAGAGTGCGGCAAAATCGCGCGGGTCGGCGGGGCGGAGGAGCAGGGGCATGGCGGGATTGTACGTCTTTCCCGGTGGCCGGTCGTTTGCTATGATGGGTGAGTCGCGGCTTTGCCGCGGCAATCTTCTCGAGGAGGCGGCCTATGCGTGTTGTGAAAAAGCGTCGGGAAGAGTCTGCCTCCGTTCTATGCTACTAGCGCAAGTTTTCTGAGACGGTTTTCGCAGATTCCTTCCTCTCGTTTTTGATTCCTTTGCATTTCTGTGCCGATTTTCTGCCGCGAATGCGCACACGCGTGTCCGCGCGAAATGAGAAGGAGAGCGGACGTGTTTCGATTGAAGGATTTGGGATGGAATCGATTTTTCGAAGAGCAGATCGCGGAAACAGAGAGCCACGAGTTGATGCCGGCGCGCGTGGCGGAAGAAGCAAGAGGATTGTACCGGCTGTACGCCGAGAGCGGCGAGCGGTGGGCGGAACTGGCTGGCAAATTGCGCCACGAGGCGGATTCGCGCGCCGATCTGCCTGCGGTCGGCGATTGGGTCCTTGCGAAGCCGCGGTCGGGCGAGCAACGCGCCACGATTCAGCGCGTGTTTTCGCGGCGCAGGAAATTCTCGCGAAAATCCGCCGGAAAGAAAACGGAAGAGCAAATCGTGGCCGCCAATGTGGACACGGTATTTCTGGTGAGTTCCCTCAACCGAGAATTCAACGTGCGGCGGATCGAACGATACTTGAGCCTCGCGTGGGAGAGCGGCGCGCGGCCCATCATCGTCTTGAACAAAGCGGACCTCTGCGAAGACGCCGCGGAATGGCGCAAGGAAACCGAAGCTGCGGCGATGGGCGCATTGGTGCACGTCGTCAGCGCCGTGCGCGGCGACGGGCTCGAGACGCTGCGGGAATGTTTGCGCACGGGCGGCACGACGGCGCTTCTCGGATCTTCGGGTGTCGGCAAATCCACGCTGATTAATGCACTGCTCGGCGAAGAGCGGCAACGCACGAACGCAGTGCGTGAATCGGACGATCGAGGCAGACACAGCACGACCTCGCGGCAGATGATTATTATTCCCGGCGGAGGGATATTGATTGACACGCCGGGAATGCGCGAACTGCAGCTCTGGGATAGCGGCGCCGGATTGGAACATGCGTTCGGCGACATAGAAGCGCTGGCGGCGAATTGTCGTTTCCGTGATTGCGGCCATCGCAGCGAGCCGGGATGCGCGGTGCTCGCAGCCGTGGAAGCAGGGACGCTCGATTCCGAGAGGTTCGAAAGTTATGGCAAGCTCGGACGCGAGGAGAAATTCCTGGAAGCGAAGCAGAACGCAGAGGTTCGCGCGGAGCGAACGAAAGAATGGAAGAAGATCATGAAAGAGCAGAAGCGAATGTACAAAGACCGAGAAAAATAATTTGGGACGAAAGCGGCGGCGCGCCGCACTCGAGAAAAGGAAGGCCCGGCGCAAAGGCGCCGGGCCGCGAAGAAAAAATCCCGTGGTCCAACGACCACGGCTACAGAC
This sequence comes from Terriglobia bacterium, assembly GCA_041478415.1. GTDB lineage: Bacteria > Acidobacteriota > Terriglobia > Acidiferrales > UBA7541 > Acidiferrum. The sequence continues at coordinate 1,298 of JBGOWC010000344.1, read as the reverse complement.
GAACCGTCAGAGCTTGACGGTGACGGTCTTGACCTCGGTGTAGTTCGAGAGCGAGTACTCACCGAGCTCGCGGCCGATGCCGGACTGTTTGAATCCGCCGAAGGGCGCGCCGGCGTCGAAGACGTCGAAGCAATTGACCCACACGGTTCCGGCGCGAACGCTTGCGGCAATCGCGTGAGCCTTGCTGATGTCGCGAGTCCATACCGCTGCGGCGAGGCCGTAGAGCGTCTTGTTGGCGCGATCCACGACTTCGTCAACGGTCTTGAAGCGGAGGATGGACATGACCGGGCCGAAGATCTCTTCCTGCGCGATCTTCATGTTGTCCTGCACGTCGCCGAAGACGGTCGGCTCGATGAAGTAGCCCTTGTCGCCGACACGATTGCCGCCGGCGAGGAGCTTGGCCTTGTCCTTCTTGCCGGATTCGATGTAGCTCATCACTTTGTTGAACTGATCGCTGTCCACCTGCGGCCCCTGTTCGGTCTTCTCGTCGAAGGGGTTTCCGACGGTGCGCGCCTTCGCCCGCGCAACGCTTTTCGCGACGAATTCGTCGTAGCACTTGTCCTCGACGAAGAGACGCGAGCCGGCGCAGCAGCACTGGCCCTGGTTGAAGAAGAGCGCCTGGTGCGAACCCTCGACGGCCTCATCCATGTCGGCGTCGGCAAAAACGATGTTGGGGCTCTTGCCGCCGAGCTCAAGTGTGATGCGCTTCAGGTTGGAGGAGGCTGCCGCTTGCATGATCAGCCGGCCGACTTCGGTCGAGCCAGTGAACGCGACTTTGTCCACGTCCATGTGGCGGGCAATCGCGGCGCCGGCGGTCGGGCCGTAACCCGGCAGCAAATTCACCACGCCCGGGGGGAATCCAGCTTCGACCATCAGTTCGCCGACGCGCAGCGCCGATAGCGGAGTCTGCTCGGCGGGCTTCATGACCACGGTGCAGCCGGTGGATAGAGCCGGGCCGAGCTTCCACGCCTGCATGAGGAGCGGAAAATTCCAGGGAATGATCTGGCCAACGACGCCGACGGGCTCGTGGCGCGTGTAACAGAAATAGTTGCCGTTGATCGGGATGGTCTTGCCGTGGTTCTTGTCGGCCCATCCGGCGTAGTAGCGATAGCAGGCGACGGTGAGAGGCAGGTCGGCGGCGCGGGCGATGTGGTAGGGCTTGCCGTTGTCGAGCGATTCAAGCTGCGCCAGCTCATCGGAGTGCTTTTCGACGAGGTCGGCGAGCCGGTTCAGCAAAATACCACGCTGCGATCCGCTCATCGCGCGCCACTCGCCGGTTTCAAACGCGGTGCGGGCGG
>JBGOWC010000055.1:0-8537 GCA_041478415.1 Terriglobia bacterium | reverse complement strand
GGAAGAAACCAGAGTGGCCTTGAAACCGCGAGCGAGCGCGAGCATGGCCACGAAGACGCCGACGGTCCCGGCAATGCCGAGGACGGCGACAACGGCCGAGGTCCAGCGGACTCTTACGCTGCGCAGGTTGTAGATAACCGGAATGGCCACGTTCACGCCCTCCGCAGCGCGTCCACGACGCGCAGCCGCATCGCTCCAAGCGCGGGGAGCAGACCGCTGATGATTCCGACGACGAAGGCGAGGCCCAATCCCGCGAGAAGGGCATTTCCGGAAAGAACAAGGTATGGCAGCCGCCCGTTCAGAAGAGCGGCGATCCCCGGCATGGCGAGCTTCGCGAAGGCCAGCCCCAGCGCGCCGCCGATGACGGCGATCAGAAGAGATTCCGCGAGAACGATGAAGAGAATGAACCGGCCGGAGAAGCCCACGGCCTTCAGGACGGCAAGCTCGCCGGTGCGCTCGCGAACGGCGATGGCCATGGTGTTTCCGGTGACGAAGAGGAGCGTGAAGAAAACAACCCCGCCGATGGTGAGAATCAGGAACTCGATGTTGCCCATCTGCTTGACCCAACTGGCGGCGAAGGCTTTCTCGGTTTCGGTTTTCGTTTCGTACGGCGAATTGGCAAATTCGTTGTCGATCGCCTTCGCGATGCGAACGGAGTCGTCGGGATTTTCCACGCGCAGCGTGTACCAGCCGACCAGACCCTTCCTGCGCTCGGGCATGCGTTCGTCGAACAGCTTCCAGTGGAACCAGAACTGCGTTTCGTCATCCTGGGGGCGCTGTCCGTGGTAAATGCCGACGAGATTGAATTCAAACGTGCCGCGAGTGAAGGTGCTCCGGATGGGAATGCGGTCGCCGATCTTCCAGCCGAAGCGCTTGGCCGTTCTGGCCCCGGCGATGGCGCCTTGGTGGTCGTTGAGGAAGGCATTCCACTGATCGTCCGGAACGACGAGCTCGGAATAGACCTGGCGTTGGTTTTCGATGTCAATGGCGAACTGAGGGAAGAAATTGCGCTTATCCTGATAGATGCCGCCGAACCAATTGTCGTGGGTGATGGACTTGACGCCGGGAATGCGCAGAATTTTGTCGCGGTAGGAGAGCGGCAACGGCTGAATGATGGAGGTGCGGTTGATGATGACGAGGCGGTCGGCGCCGGCCACTTCGATGCCCTGGCTGAAGGCGCCTTTCACCGCGGCGAGCAGTCCGAAGAGAAACAGGGCCACGGCGAAGGAGCCGATGGTGAGAGCGAAGCGGATCTTTTTGCGGAAAAGATTGGCAAGAATGAGTCCGCGAAATTTCATGCGACACCTCCCGCGGCCACGCCTTCGACGCGGCCGGCTTCGACGAGGACACCTTTTTCAAGATGAAGAGTGACGTGGGCGCGCTGGGCGACAACCGGGTCGTGCGTGACCATCAAAACGGTTTTGCCATGCTCGGCGACGAGCTGTTCGACGAGCGCCATGACGTCGTCGGCGCTCTTGCGATCGAGATCGCCGGTGGGCTCGTCGCAGAGAAGGAAGGTCGGGTCGGAGACAATGGCGCGCGCGATGGCGACGCGCTGCTCCTGGCCGCCGGAAAGCTGGCGAGGAAAGTGATGCATGCGATCGGCCATGCCGACAATGGCCAGCACCGTCTCCACGTGCTTACGGCGGTCGGCTTTCGAGAGTTTGGTGAGAAGGAGCGGGAGCTCGACGTTTTGAAACGCCGTGAGCACGGGGATGAGGTTGTACATCTGAAAGATGAAACCGACGTGGCGCGCACGCCACTCGGTCAGCTTGCCCGCGGACATGTGCGTGATTTCGTCGCCGGCAACGGTGATGCTGCCGGCGGAGGGAACGTCGAGGCCGCCGAGCAAATTGAGCAGAGTCGTCTTGCCCGAGCCGCTGGGACCCATGAAGGCGACGAAGTCGCCCTTGTCCACGTCCAGGTTGAGACCCTGCAGGACCTGGATCTCTTCGCCGCCGCGGCGATACTTCTTGTTCAGCCCGCGCGCGCTGATGAGGCTTGAAGAATTTCCGCGACCGTCCACACGAACCATTTGGCTCTCCCTATTGCTTGGCTTCCACGGACTGGCCTTCGTGAAGCGTTTCCGGGCCGCGCACAACGAGAACGTCTCCCGGAGAAACTCCGGCGAAGACTTCGACATCGTTTCCGTGCTCGGGGCCGAGAGTTACGGCGCGGCGCTCGAGCTTTCCTTCGTGCACAAGAAAGACAACGGGTTTTTCTTTTTCGCCGCGCACAGCGGCGCGGGGGATCAATGCTTTGGCCCTGCTGGCTTTTTCCTTGGGCTTGGCATCCTCTTCGCTGAGGAACGCGACCTTCACGCCCATGTCCGGAAGAATGCGCGGGTCGAGCTTGTCAAACGAGATGCGGACCTTCACGGTGGCCTTCTGGCGGTCGGCGGTGGGGATGATGGTGCGCACTTTCGACGGAATCTGCCAGTCGGGATAGGCGTCGAGCGTGGCGACGACTTTCTGCTGCGGCGTCACGCGCGCGATGTAGGATTCGTTGACGTCCACTTCGATTTCGAGCGACTTCATGTTGACGATGGTGGCGATGCCGGTGCGCGTGAAACCGCCGCCGGCGGAGACGGGCGAGACCATTTCGCCGACCTGGGCGTCTTTGGAGACGATCAGGCCGTCGAAGGGCGCGCGGATGGTGGCGTTGTCCACGTCCTGCTGCGACACCTGGATCCATGCGTCGGCGGCGCGAACTTTTTCCTTGGCGAGATCAATCTGCGCGCGGAGGCTGCTCACGTTGGTTTGCGCCAGGTCGAGCGCCTGGACGGTTTGAATCTTGGCGGCTTCGAGGTCTTTGGCGCGCTTGAGCTCGCGCTCGGCGTTGGCGAGGCGAACGTCGAGGTCCTGAATTCCAGCGGCGGTGGCGGCGCGGTCGGCCCTGGCGGAGGCGAGGCGGACGCGCGTATCCGAATCATCGAGGGTGGCGAGGATTTCGCCGGCGCGCACGCGTTTGCCTTCATCGGTGAAGATGGCGGTGACGCGGCCGGTGATCTTGGCGGCGACGGTGGCGCGCTCGCGCGGTGTGACGTAGCCGCTGGCGTTGAGAAGAGCCGTGGCGCGGGGATCGCCCGCGGGGCGCGCCGTGGCCACCTCTACGACCGGCGTGCGGGTCTTGAGCGCAAACACGGCGCCGCTCACCAAGACGACCACGCCGAGGGCGGCGGCGAACAGGCCGAGGCGCTTGCCGGTTTTGCCGGTGTTGCGCGAGCGGTCCTCGATTTTCAGAGAGGCAAGGCTCGGCACCGGCGACCTGGATGGCGAACTCATAGGAACAGATACCCTTAGGGGGTTTTCCCCCGCTGCAGTTGCCGCAAAGACGCGTTCGGACACGGTTGAAAGAGGCCTGCGCGCCTCTGAATAGGTTCTACGGATTCCCGCGCCGAAAGGTTACGCGGCGCGGCGGCAACCGGTTGATTCTACCATTTTCCGAGAGGAGTCCCATTCCCTGTCACGGTTCGCTCGAGGGAATGGAGTCGCGGGACGGGACAGCTAACCCCGTGAAGTGAACAAGCTGTCTTTTGAGGGAGTCTGTCTTTCGAGCTCACGCGCAATGGCTCGCGCGCGCCGCGTGGCATCGGATCTTTTTTCGATACGGGTCTCGCCAGTGGCGGGCTTCAAGGTCAGGCCGATGGCACCGATGACCTTGCCGGAGGCGTCGTGGAGCGGGAGCGTCACATCGAAGTTTCCGCCCTCCATGAGCACCACGGGCCGGCCCGTCTTCATGGCGGTCAGATCCTCGGGGTCGGACTTCTGACCGAGCTTTGCTGCAACGTTTGACGCGACGATGATGTTTTCCGAGCTGCCGGGCGGCGTTACATGGAGTCCGACGCGCACGAGGTCGGGATGTTTTTTTGCCAGTTCATTTACGAGCCATTGGGCCTGGATCTGGCTCTGGGGCGCGGAGGGGGAGCCGCCCGCAACCGTGAGATTTCCCACCGTCAAATCGTCGAAATAGATCACCGAGTCGGCCTTGGTCCACAGCCCGATCTTTCCGGCGTTCTTGAAGGCTGAGTCCTGCGCGGTAATTTTCAACTGGCCGTCGTAATAGCAGCGAAACTCGCTGCCCTGCGCTTCGACTCGCATTTCGTGCCAGGCTCCGGAGGAGACCTTGAAATTCGATCCGGCAAATTGAATGCGGCGTCCGTTGACAACGTGATAGAGGCGGAAATTGTCCTCGAGGGCGTTGGCCCGCACGATGTAGTAATTGTCCTTATCCTGCAAGCGGAAGACGAGCCCGGCGCCTTGATCCACCGAGCCGGAGATGGTCTTGAACTTCACGCCGAGCGCAAGGTCCGCATAGCTTGTGCCTTCGGCGATGGCCAGCGGAAAGCGGTAGTCGGTCTTGTCCTGCGAAGTCTGCGCCAGCACGTTGGGTTTCGACGGAGCGGAGTCATCTTTCTTGACGACCCACTGGCCGTCAGTGCCCTGCCCGGTACGGGCAAAACTGAAGCCCGCGGGCGGCTTCCCTTCCGCGTCGGCATCGAAATTCCAATTCTTCTGGTCTGACGATCGGGTGGCGGCGAAAGCAGGGGCCAAGACCAAACAGAATCCAAGAAGAAATCGCGTCTGAGGGTAGGGACGATTGAGCATGGGGACACACTCCTTACGACAGAATAATACATCGTTTCGCCAATTGGCGACACCGAAGCCCGGCGCGAAGAGAGATCCTTCGACTCGCTACGCTCGCTCAGGATGACGACCCTTGGTCGGGTCGTCAAAAGCGGCGGCACCCTTCGACTACGCTCAGGGTAAAAGCCGCCGCACTCCAAATGAGTTGCCAGTTTCGGGCTTCGCAGAGAAGATTGGACGTCCGAGACGCTCCGCAAGGGGCACGTCACCGTGGTACAGAGATCGCGGCGCCACGGGGACCATCCGCTGAATTCCGTTGCGGGAGAATTTCCAATGAAATGGATTACACGAAAAAACATCAAGGTAGATCGAGTGGCCTGCCCGTGGCTGATCCGGCGGTTCATAGACCCGAAGGCGGAGTTTCTCTTCGTCGAAGAGAGCCGGTTGCTGGAAGCCGCCGATCGTGAACACGCAACGCCGTTCGATGCGCCCCGGATTTCGCAGATCAAGCTGAACCATCGCGGAGAACGGTGCACCTTCGAGGCGATTATCGAAGATTACCGACTGGAGGACCCGGCGTTGAAGCGGCTTGCGCGGATCGTGCGCGCTGCGGATATCGCGGGCGCGGAGCACGCTGCGCCCGAAGGCGCTGGACTGCGCGCCATGGCGGAAGGCTTCGCGGCGCTGGGTTTGCCGGACGAAGAACGGCTGGCGCGTCAATTCCCCGTTTACGACGCCTTGTACGAATACGCGCGCGGAAATTCGTGACTCGCTCCCTGCAACGCGATCTCCGACTCATTCCGACGGCGGCGTTTCTGCGCTCGTTCGGCACCGGGCTGATGGGCGTGGTGCTGGGCGTGTATCTGGCGCGGAATGGATTCTCCGCGGTGGAGATTGGGATGGTCGTGGGAACGGGGCTGGCGGGTTCGGCGGCGGCGACGTCACTCGTCAGCTACCGCGGCGATCACTTCGGACGGCGGCGGATGCTGGTTGTTCTTTCTCTCCTGATGTCCATCGGAGGAATGGCCCTCGCGTTTGTTCATCACCTGGCGCTGCTGCTGCCGATGGTTTTCGTTGGCATGCTGAACGGCGCGGGGACGGACCGCAGCGCGGCGTTCGCGGTGGAGCAAGCGATTCTCCCGGGGCTGGTGCCGCAGGAGCGGCGGACGTGGACGCTTGCCTGGTACAACCTCTTGCTGGACGCGGGCGGCGCGCTGGGGGCGCTTGCGGCGGCGCTACCAATTGTGTTGCAGCATGCGTTCGGGATTGCGTTTGAGCGCTCGTATGAATTGGTATTTCTGCTGTTCGCGGGACTCGGAATTGTTTGCGCGCTGCTGTATTTCGGGCTCTCGGCAAACGCAGAGGTTCACTCGCCTTCGGAAGCGAGGCAGCCTGCGCGAGTGTCGAAAGAGACGAAGGGAGTGGTCGCGAGGCTGGCGGCGCTGTTTGCGCTGGACAGTTTCGGCGGTGGCTTTCTGACCGATGCGCTGGTGGCGTACTGGTTTTTCCGGCGGTTCGGGATCGCGGAAAAAGAACTTGCGCTGCTGTTTTTCGCGGTGAATGTCCTCAATGCGGTTTCGCATCTGGGAGCCGCGTGGCTGGCGAAGCGGATCGGGCTCGTGAACACGATGGTGTTCACGCATCTGCCGTCGAGTCTCTTCCTGATCGCAGTCCCGTTCGCGCCAAGCCCGGCGATCGCGGTGGCTCTTTTTCTGGCGCGCGAATCGCTGGCGCAGATGGACGTGCCGACGCGGCAATCCTACGTTGCGGCGGTGGTCGAGCCGCACGAGCGGACGTATGCGGCGGGGATTACGAATCTCACGCGGAATGTGTGTTGGGCGGTCGCGTCGAGCCTTTCGGGCTTGTTCATGCAGAACATCGCGTTTTCGGCGCCGCTGGTGATCGGGGGAGGGACGAAGATCGCTTACGACATTTTGCTATATCGCGCGTTTCGGAAGAGGAAGCCGCCGGAAGAGATTGCGCATTAGTCCAAGTTATTCACCGAGTTGCGCGCCATGGCTTGGCTCCGCGGAGGCGGGGCGCCGCGCCGTGGCAACAGCGGGGTAGTGGGTCAGGTTGAATCGCAAGCCAGGTGGTTCGCAAACACTAGGCGACTACTCCTGAGTAGTCGAGGAGATTCTGAACGGGACGCGGGTGCCTGGAAAGACTGGCGTTCCGCCTGAGATCTCGGATCGCGTTGCAGAACGGGTTCAAGCGTGGCACTCGATTTCCTCGCACTACAATCCGTTCCATGGCACCCTAGTTCCTCCGCCAAACAGGAGGCCTGAATGAGCATCAAACCAGAGGCGCTTGGCTTCAGTTCCGCTGACGAGGCTGCCGTGCGAGCAATCCTATCCGAATTCGCGAGTACCTGGAATCGCCATGACATGCCGGGGATGCACGAGCTGGACACCGAGGACGTGGAATGGATCAACATCAGTGGGAACCACTGGCGTGGGAAGGCCATGGTTTACAAAGGACACGATACGATTCACCGGACCATGTGCGCGAAGTCTCAGGTGAGCGTCGAATCTTCGATGATCCGCGCCATTGCACCTGACGTAGCCGTCGCCGTAGCAACCATCAAAGTCGGCCCACTCACCATTCCGTCGGGGCAAGAGATCCCCGAGTTGAAGACACGAGGGTCGTTCATGCTGGTGAAACACGGTGCCACCTGGAAGATCGCGCACTTCCAGAACACAACGGTGGACCCCGAGGCGGAGCAAAACGATCCGGTCACCTGGGACGCCACTGGCTTCTGGCCAGGCAACAAGCCGCAGAAAGCTCTGCGAGAGTGGGGCTAAACCGCGAATGGAGCGAGAATGAGGCGGATGTGCAAGGCCGAGCAGGTTGCTCTCGCACTCCATAAGGGCAAAATTTCCTGCAGTGAAATTTTGGTGCGGTCGAGAGGACTCGAACCTCCACGGTATTACTACCGCTAGCACCTCAAGCTAGTGCGTCTGCCAGTTCCGCCACGACCGCGTCGAATCCAATCCTAAAGGCAACGGACTAGGCTGTCAAATAAGCGGTTCGGATACTCAGGGAAACCAAGATGCCGGGCTTCCCGATAGAAGGCATCGGGACACAAGAAGCGTGAAGGCCCGGCGCTACAAAAGCGAAACTCGAGGGCTACGGCTTCTTCGGAGGCGCTGTCGCAGGCTGCCCTGTCGCGGGTTGAGTTGCGGGCTGAGTGGCGGGCGTGGACGATGGCGTCGTTGTTTGGGGCTGGGTTGAAGCCGGAGCAGGTGTGGCGGGTTTTGGGGCAGGCTGGGTGACCTGCTGGAGGATTGAGTTGCCGCCGGACGATCCGATCTTCTCCTCCTGGCGCAGGACAAGAGCCAGAGCGCAGACCATGAACATGATGGCACACCAGGTGGTTGCGCGAGAGAGCACGTTGGCCGCGCCGCGCGGGCCGAAGGCAGTCTGGCTGCCCGCTCCGCCGAAGGCGCCGGCGAGGTCCGCGGCCTTGCCACTTTGCAGCAGGACGACGATGATGAGCACAAAGCAGTTGAAGACGAAGAACGCCGTCAGCACCGCCGGCCACCGCCAGCCGAGGGCGATCAGCGCGAGGCCCGCGAGGAGCGCGATGGCCCATTTCATCCAAGTCGGCATGGCAACCTCGTCTTTCTCGAATTCAGTCTATGCACGTATTCTAAATTGAAGAGAGATTCCTCGACTTCGTCCCGACAAAAGCCGTCGGGACTCCGCTCGGAATGACAAACTATTGGGCCCGGGTGATCCCACGGGCACAGGCTCCCGACATTGTCGGGATGAATTCCGCCTGTGCTACGGGCAATTGACGATGGCTGCAAACGATTTTGCGTCGAGGCTCGCTCCGCCCACGAGCGCCCCGTCCAACTCTTCCTGCGCCATGAGACCCTGAATATTGTCGGGCTTGACGCTGCCGCCGTAAAGAATCCGCACCGCGGAGGCGTGCCCGGCGGAGAACTT
>JBGOWC010000138.1:0-5875 GCA_041478415.1 Terriglobia bacterium | reverse complement strand
TGCGGGAAAACACCGGCTGCTGGCTGCTTCCTGGCTGAGGCGGACGAACGCGGCGCTGGTCAGGCCTTGCAATTCGAAATCCTGTTCGACGCTGAGGCGCAGGCCGAGATGCCGCAGCGCTTCGCCGAGGAGCTTGCCGTCGCCCTGGGCGTAGAGCTCGGCGAGTTCGGAGAGACCGACGGCGGTTTTCTTGCGCGCGTCCGCCGCATCGTTTTCGGCGCAGGACGCGTAGTTCTGCAAAATGCTGATGGCTTCCGCGACATCGCCCTTTTCGATCAGCTCGGCGACGTACTGCCGTACGTTTCGCGGCGGGATGCACCACGCTTCATCGGAGAGAAGCACGGCGCGCTTGCCGCTCTCCGGCACGGCCGCCCAGAATTGCCGGTCGAGAATCTCGGAGTGCCCCTCGACCAACATCCCCGCGTCGGTCATTTTGGATTCGTGCGAGCCGAGGATTTTCCGGAGATTATCAATTTCCTGATTCATGCGGTCGAGCATCTGCCGCACTGCGTTGACTTTTACTTCGCCCTTTTCGTAGCGCTCCAGCGCGAAGCGGATGGCCAGGTGCTCGGCGAGCTGAATCAGGACGGATTCGTCGGGCTGCCCTTCCGGCGCCGTCGCAGCCGCAAGACCTGCGAGGGCCTGTTTGAGCGTGTCCTGCGCGCGGCCGGGAAGTTTCGCCAGATGTTCCTGGAACGGCCCGGGCGCGATGCCGCCGTTTCCGCCGACGCCGGTCTGGCCAAAGCTCGTGAGCATGCTGAGAATGCCGAGGATTTCCTGCTCGTCGGGCTGGCCGTAGCGGACCGGCCCGCTTCCCGTTCCTCCGCCACCGCCAGGCCCTGCGCTGCCGCCAGTACCCGCGACTCCGGAACCGCCACCGTATCCGCTACCGCTCCCGCCCCCGCCGTATCCGGTGCCGCTCCCGCCTCCGCCGCCGGGGCCGGTTCCGCCGCCGGGGCCCGCGCCGCCGCACTTCGAGCCCTCGGCTGCGGCAATCAGCTCGATCAGCTTGTGCGGATCGTTCAGCCACTCCTTGAACTTATCGGGCTCGCCGCCGAGCGTCGAAACGGCGAGCTGTGCGGCCATGCTGGCTTCCTTTAACCGCGAATCGGTGGCCACAAAACAGATTTCGTTCGTGCGGATTCCTTGCGCGCCGGCGAGCGCGGCTTTCAATTGCGTCGCCAGCTCAATTGGCTTTGCTTTTCCCGTGGGGAAGGCGCGGGCAAAGCGTCCGAGCTCTTCTTCGGTTACGGCCGGGAAAAACTGAATGCTGGCGAGTCCAGCGGCCGAGAGAAGCTGCGCAAACTGTTTTTCCGGTGGAGAGCCTTCGAGGGGAACGCCGTCGAGCAAGAGCTGCGAGCCCGTGGCGCCGAGAAGCAGCCCGGCCTCGCTGCCCATGGGAATGGCGGCGCGAAGCTCGCGCCAGGCGACGCCGAGCTGTTCGGTGGTCCGGCCGTGTTCAAAGCCGTAAAGACGCGCGTATTTCAGCAGGATGTTCAGGCTTCGAACAAAAGCGCGGCCCGATGCTGTCTTTGGATCGGCTTTCATCCCACGTCCGGTCAACCAGGTCGCTCTGGGACTTCCCTACTAGTACTTTAGGCCGGGGTCTTGTCCGCGGCAATGGTACGCAAGTCCCATGTGCTGCGCCGGTCATGGCGGCTTTCGAACGGGATGACACCTGTTCCGCAGAACAGGTCTTCAATGAGCAAGGACAGGTGAGCAGATATTTAAGGATGGAGAGCTACTTGGTCATGGCCACGCGGCCGCGGCGGTGACTGCGATTGCCGACCGTGGCCACTTGCGGGATGCCGCCGTATTCGAGGAGCAGCTTGCGGAGTCGCAAGCGTTCCTCAAGATCCATGTCCACAAATTCAAAGGTCATGGCTTGCGGACGGGCGCCGCGCAAAATCGCCTGCGCTTTGATGGCGCGCACGCCGTGCGCGAACTTCATCGAGAGCAGGGTTCCCGGAGCGAGGTGCCGGTCGCTGGTGCCGAGCCCGCCGCCCAGATTCAGCTCGAGGATGTTCACTCTGAAATTTTCGCGAAGGTTCGTGCTGGTCGCCGCCAAGTTGCGGGAAAGTTTCAGCCGCGCGTAACGCCGCTGCCGGATGACGGACGAGCCCGGTTCGGGGTCGGTCGGCTCGAGCGTCAGTTCCCTGCGATCGAGGCCGCTTGTGGCCAGCCGCTCGATGGCGATCGCGGGATCGATGCGCATCAACGCCTGCGCCGCGGCGATGCGCAGCTCGGTCGGATGGACCCAGCGCCAGACCTGGCGGGCGTCGAGGATCTGTTGCAGCGCCACGCTCGCGCCCTGTGCGCGCAAGCGGCCGAGCGCCTCGATGGCCTTCAGACGCGGATAGGGAGAGGTGCGATCGTCGGTGGCCAGGCCGATGAGCTTGGGGATGCACTCCGACTGGCCGGTCATTCCCATTTCATCGAGCGCCAGCGGCTTGATCAGCGGGTCGAGTGAATCATACAAAGTCACCAGCAGCCGCGCGCGGTGTTCCGCCGTGGCCGCGGACAACTGGCGCACGGCGCGATCATGCGCCGAGCGGGGCCACTGGGTAAGCCGCACCGGGAGGACCCTTTCCACCTCTTCCGGCACAATCTGGCTGAGCAAGCCGATGGTTTCCACGGCTTCCGCCGCCGGAGCAGTCTCCAGAATCTCGACGAGGCTCCGCGCGCTCTCGTCGCCAAGCCCGCGAACAATCTGCGTAAGCAGCTCGCAATCTTCTCGAAAACCGCAATGGGTGAAGCGGTTGGTGACGTAGCGCAGTGTGGAGCGCGGCATGAGCTGGAGAATCTCGATCATGCCGTCGGCGATTTCTCCCGTGCGCACCGCTTCTTCCACGAATTCCGGCAGGCGATCTTCCGCGCCGATTCTGGGGCGCAAGCTCTGCGTCGAGCCCGGCCGCTGCGCTTCCACGCTTTCGAGGGAAGACAGCGCCTGCTGCATCGCCGGGTAGCAGCGCTTGGACGCGGCTTCCTGGCTGAGGCGGACGAAGGAGGCGCTCACCAGCGTTTGCAAGTCCGGCTCGCGCTCGACCGCGAGCTGGTTGCCCACTCGCCGGATCGCATCCATCAACGCGCTGCCGTCCCCGATGCCGTAAAGCTCGGCCAGATCGGAGAGCCCGATGGCCGTCGTGCGGCGCGCTTCCGGCGCTTCCATCGCGATGCAAGAGCAGTATTTCAGAAGAATTTCGTTGACGGTCTTGAGCTCGCCGCGGCGCAGCATCTCTTCAAGATAGGCGCGCACGTTCCGTGGAGGAACGCACCAGGATTCATCCGAGGTCAGGACCTCCTTCTTGTTTTCATCCGGCACCTGCTCCCAGAATTCCTGGTCGAGCAGCTCGGTGTAGGACTGCGTGGAAAGTCCGGCGCCGGCCATCACCTCTTCGTGTTTCCCCAGGATTTTCCGCAGGCCTTCGATCTCCTGGTTCATGCGGTCGAGCAACTGCTTCACCGCATTGACGCGCAGCTCGCCGCGCTCGTAACTATCCAGCGCGAAGCGTATGGCGATGTGCTCGGCCAGACGCAGCAGCATGGGCTTGTCGGGCTTATCCGTGGGCGCCTGCGCCGCAAGCCCCGCCAGAGCCTGCTGCAAAGTGAATTGCGCGCGGACGGGCATTGCGCTCAATCGCGATTGGAACGTCGGGACATCCAGTTTGGCGTCGGGGTCCTTGCGGGATTTTCCGAGCTGCGCGAACAGCGACAGCATCGAACGCACTTCTTCCTCTGCCACGGTAAATGCGCCAGTGCCGCCGCCACCGGACGGTCCTCCGGGAAGTCCACCCGTGAGCGTGCCCAGGCCACCACCACCCCGCAGCGCCGCGCTCGCCGCCATCCATTTTCCGGGGCCGGGCGCTTCTCCGCCGCCACCTCCGCCGCCAGTTCCAGAGGCTGTACCGCTCCCGCCGCCGGTTCCCGCGCCACCCGTTCCGCCAACTCCGGGCTCGCCCGATCCGCCTTCACCGGTGCCGCCCGGCCCACCAACTCCGCCGCCAGCCCCGCCGCCACCGCCGCCTGGGCGGCCAGATTCCCAAAGATTTCCGCCACCACCACCGCCGGAGCCAGAGCCGGATCCACTTCCGCCTCCCCAGCCTGCGGGGCCTGAGCCTCCACCGACACCGGGGCCTCCGGTTCCTCCGCCTCCACCTCCCGAACCGAATCCGGCGCCTCCACCCGACCCAATGGGCCCCGATCCCGGACCGCGCGTGCCTTCGGCCGCCAGGATCAACTGCAGCATCTTCTGCGGGTCTTCGAGCAGGTCCTTGAACTTGTCGCCGTGCATCCCCAGGGCTTTCGCCGTGAGCTGCGCCGCCACTTTGACGCCCGCAACCGAGGCATCCTCGGCCACGTAGCGAATCTCGTTTATCTTGATGCTTGTGTCGCCGGCCAGTGCAACTTTCAGTTGCTCGGCCAGTGCTTGCGGCTTGGTATTGCCGGTGGGAAAGGCGCGCACGAAGCGCGCGAACTGCGATTGCGTGAGCTTGGGCCCGAAGTGGATGCTGGCAATCCCGCTGGTGGAGAGAAGATGAGCGAAGCTGCGTTCCGCGCCCGCCGAGCCCATCGGCTCGCCGTCGAGAAGAATCTGATTGCCGGAGGCGCCGAGCAGGATGCCGCTGCTGCTGCTCTCGTTAATCGCGCGATGCAGCTCTTCCCAGGTGGAGTCAAATTGCGCGGTGGTGCGCACGTGCCCAAACTCGTACAGCCGGGCATATTTCAGCAAAATGTTCAAGCTGCGAACGAATGCGCGTGCAGCCGCTCGTGTGTCGGTGGCCATGACCTTCGGCGAGGAGCGATGGTCCCCCGCGCCCTTGCTACTACACTATGTCCCTGGGCCCGGAGAAACAAGCCTACCACGCGCCGGTGTTCCCATAGCATAACCGAATCCTCCGCACAGAGGCTCCCCCCATCAGGATTCTCAGTGGATTCGCCGGGTGCACCGGGATTCGCTTCGCGCGATCCGCATGCCGACCCTGTCATTTGCGTCTGGCGTTTACCCCGACTCGCGTCGGGGCATCCCGGATGGTATTGCGGGACCGAGCGGAGTGCCGGTCGAAGACCGGCGCGAAGTCGAGGCACTCTTCTCCATCGCGTACAATCTCGGCACGCGATGAATCTCTCTTCAGTGGCGGGTGGCGCGGACGTGATCAGACACCAGGAAGCGGCTGCCAAATTCCGCCCTTAACAGTTTTATGACTTGACATCTACAAAGTTGGGTGTAGCCTTCCCCGTACTTACCCACCGAGTGACGGAGGGGCTATGCGAATGCTCTCTGCAGCGACCTGCCTTTTCGGTTTTCTACTTTTTGCAGTCTCGGGCGATTCGCGCCAACAAGCCGCGGGAGTTTTCGCGCAAGACCCTCAGGCCATAGCCCTGATGAAGCAGGCCCTCTCCGCACTGGGCGGAAGCGTGCCTCAGGATTCAGTCGCCACTGGAACCGTCTCCCTAATTGCGGGATCGAAGAAAGACACTGGCACAATCCGCATCCTCACCCGCGGCTTGGACCAATCTTCTGAGCAGATTCAGACGACCAACGCAACATCGAAAGAAACCTTCTCGAAGGGCAGCGGAGCCTCTTCCGACGGGCTGGCTAACAAGTCCGTCTCGCTCGAATGGTCCGCGACGGGCCAGTCTTCCGTCTTTCCCCTTCCCCTCATAGCTTCCGCGCTGACAAACCCGGAGACCGCCTACCAATACATGGCGCTCGAGAATTTGGACGGACTCCAGGTCCACCATCTTCGATTCTGGACTACATACGCATCGAACCCGAAACTTCAAACGTTGACACCCTTCACGGTGAGGGATCTCTGGCTTGACGCTGTTTCAGGCCTCCCGAAGAAGCTCTCCAGCGTTCGTCGCGCCGCGCAGG
>JBGOWC010000213.1:0-4420 GCA_041478415.1 Terriglobia bacterium | reverse complement strand
GCGCACGATGTACGAACATCATACCGAAGTCTACAAAGCGAAATTCGAGGCCAACGGCTGGCACGCCGAAACGATTGACGGCCACGACCTCGCCGCGGTCGTCGCGTCCCTCGACCGCGCTCGGAGCACGAAAGGAAAGCCGCAGGCGATCGTCGCGCGCACGCTCAAGGGGAACGGAATCAGCTTCCTTGCGGACAAGGACAACTGGCACGGCAAGCCGCTCTCGAAAGATGATCTGGCGAAGGCGATTGCCGAACTGGGCGGCGCCCCAGCGGTCGAGCCCGACAGCGGTCGCTCCTACGCGCGCGCGTCGCTGCCAATGCCGCCGAAATTCCCCGCGCTGCCGCCGCCCGAGTATCCCGCGAACCAGATGGTGGCCACGCGAGAGGCCTACGGCACCGCGCTGAAACACCTCGCCGCTATCTTGCCGCAACTCGTCGCCGTGGATGGCGACGTAAAAAATTCGACGTTCGCAGAGACGCTCGAAAAGGCCATGCCCGACCGGCTGTTCCAAGGCTACATCGCCGAACAGAACATGGTCAGCGTGGCCGTGGGTCTTGCCGCGCAGGGCCTCGTCCCCTTCGCAGCTTCCTTCGCTTGTTTTCTCTCGCGCGCCTACGACCAAATTCGCATGGCGGCCATCGGCCGCAGCAACATCAATCTCTGCGGCTCGCATTGCGGCGTCTCCATCGGCGAAGACGGGCCGTCGCAAATGGCGCTCGAAGACCTGGCGATGTTTCGCGCGATTCCGGGATCGGTGGTGCTTTACCCATCAGACGCGGTTTCGACCGAACGCCTCGTCGAGACCATGGCGCGCACCGATGCCATCTGCTACATGCGTACGACGCGGCCGAAGACTCCCATCGTCTACCCTGCCGACGCGGCGTTTCCGATTCCCGGCTTCAAAGTTCTTTCCCGAACCCCGAACGATCGCGCGACGGTGATCGGCGCGGGGGTAACTTTTCACGAAGCGCTCAAAGCGGCGGAACAGTTGAAGGTCAAAGGAATATCCATACGCGTTGTGGACCTCTACTGCGTGAAGCCGATAGATGCCACCGCGCTTGCGGCGGAGATCAAGGCGACCGGCGGACGTCTTGTGATCGTGGAAGATCACTACGCCGAAGGAGGCCTCGGCGAAGCCGTCCTGACGGCCCTGGCCGCGGCAACGACTCCGCTCGCAGGTGTAAAGCATCTGGCGGTGAGCGGCGTGCCGCATTCGGGCAAACCGGAAGAACTCCTCGACAGGTTTAGGATTTCGGCGAAGCACATTGCCGCCGCAGTGGAATCGCTCTAGGGGCGCGCGAAAAAATCAGACAGATACGAGGGGACGGAGCTGAAGTGCTTACGCGGCGAGTATCTGTTCGGAGAGAACGTGCTCCGGAACCTGGCGCAGATCCCAGACCAAACCGCACCAGGAGAGACCCTTGAGCACGTAGTAGGTGAGATCCACTTCCCACCAGAAGAAGCCCTGCCGCGCGGCGGCCATGTAGTGGTGGTGGTTGTTGTGCCAGCCTTCGCCCATGGTGAGCAGTGCCAGCGCCAGATTGTTCCGGCTTGTGTCCGTGGTGTCATATCGCTGAGAGCCGAAGAGATGCGAGAGCGAATTGATCGTAAATGTTGCGTGCCACAGCATGACGGTGCTCAGGCAGAAACCCCAGAGGAAGAGTCCCGTGCCGCCAAAGAAGAGCAACGCAGCGCCCAGAACGACGGGCGGTACGAGGTGATACGTGTTGAGCCAGCGAATCTCGGGATATTTCGCGAAGTCGCCGATGTAGTCCGTCCTTGTCTGGTTGTAGCGATCCGAGATGATCCATCCGACGTGGGCCCAGAAAAATCCGAAGAGCGTCGGCGAGTGCAGGTCTTCGTCCATGTCCGAGAACCGGTGATGGTGGCGGTGATGGCCCGCCCACCAAAGCACGCCCTTCTGCGCGGACGTTGTCGCCACAAGGGCGATCACGAACTGAAATGCGCGGCTGGTCTTGAACGCGCGGTGGGAGAAATAACGGTGATAGCCGGCGGTGACAAAAAACATGCGCACCCAGAACAGCCCCAGGCACACGGCCAGGTACGACCAGTGAAATTTCACAAAGAAGGCAGCTACAGCAGCAACGTGAATCAGCACAAAAGGCAGGGTGCGCAGAACCGAAATGCGCGAGCCGTTCGGCAGGGGGATTGATAGACTGCGAGAAACCATCCGCCGGGTTCCTTCCGCGTCGTCAGACGCTGGCAAATTGCGCACTCCGCACACGTAACCCAGTCGAAGGCCAGCGCCACAGATACGCACTTCAGTGTAAGGTCGCGCCGCAACCGGGGTCAAGCCCGGTCTTTCCTCATCCGACGCGAACGATGCAACCAAAGATGTTTTGAATGTGTTATCGTCCCGTAGGCAAGACACTCTTCGTGAGCAAAGCCGAATGATTCGTGCCTGCCTTCTTCGTGTTTCCTTTACTGAACAGGTGATTTGAGCGATGGCGGAACGCCCGGTTCTGGTTGGTCTCATTCCCCAGGTGGTCGTGCTGGATGCCGGAGACCAGGTCTCCTGGATCTCTGACGCTGGGAATCTCAGGGTCGAATTCGATGCCAACCGCTGCCCATTCAGCTCGAATGTTTTCCAGGCGCCCGCCGGAATGCGTCTGCTGAGCGGTCCTCCGCGTCCGGGCACGAAGACCGGCTCCTACAAGTATCGCCTGTGGCTCAACGAGCAGATCGTCGGCCAGGGCGAGGTCATCCTGCGCGACAAGTAATTTCATCTACAAATTTCATCTACAGAGAAAATGCCCGCCACACTCCCGGACCTAACCGGGGACACGCGACTCGCTCTGATCCGATCGGAAGGGTCTGGAATTGCATGGGGATGGCAGGAGACTAATCGCCAACAGCGAGGCTGCGAGGACTCTCAACCGTCTCGGCCAGGCCACGGCGGACAGGACCGAGGACGTAGGCCGGCACGGCGCGCTCGGGAGGCAGGCTCAGGCTGGTGGACTTCCTTGGGAAATCATTCCGGCGGTCGAGCTTCAGCCCCGCCTCGCGGAGAAATTCCGCGGAAAAGCCCATGTCCGCGGCGCGGTCCACGCCCCAAAACCAGAGTTTTTCCTCATGCCGTTGGAGAAAGTCGAGGGCCTGCTCGAGCTTCTTCATGGCGCGATCGAAGGAAGACGCCAGGAAATAGGTGGTCAGGGTCCAGGCATGCCGAGGGTAGCGGACTCGAATTCGGACACAATACTTCCCCGTCTGGTTGCGTTCCATGCTGCAACGGTAATCGTTGCGAACTGCGGTTACACGAGCGGGCATTTGAGTTTCCCCAGAAGAGCGGCTTCGGTTGTCCCGTGGGAAGTGGACCCATCGAAATCTATCGGCAATCTGGATACAGATAGGGTAACTGGGTGCAGCCTCGATGGCAAGGGGGTTGCCGAGCCATATCTAAAGCTATTATTTTCTGTTATTTACGCTAGCTGAGACTGCCAAAGCTCTTCATGCGCTCAGGCATCAGACGAACTTTTCCTTCTTGCTTCAAGCGGTTCTCCAGGGCAGTTCGGAAGGCCTCAAAAGCGATTCCCCGCTTGCTCTGGAGGACCTGGTCCTCAAGTCGCCTCTTCTGGCTCTCGAAGTCGGCCGGATTGGGCTCTTCCTTGGCCGCGACCTGATAGACAAGCCAGTTGCTTCCCAACGCGAGCGGAGCGCCAGCCTCCCCAACTTTCAACTGGAACGCAGCGGCGATCTGGCGCCCGCTGGCCACGCCCTGGATGGACCCGTCGCGAGCAATCGAATCGCTGGTCTTGGCCTCCAGGCCAAGAGATTTTGCGGCGGCATCCAGCTTCTCTCCGGCCTTCACCCGGCGGGCAAGCTCTTCGGCTTTGGAGCGGGCCATCGTGGCAGCCATCTCCCGCTTGAGGTCAGATGTTACGCGTTCGCGCACCTCATCAAGGGTGCCCTGATGCGCGGGCCGGACTTCCTTGAGCCAAAGCAGGACATAGCCCCGATCGGTGCGGATGGGCTGGCTGAGTTCCCCCGCGCGCAACTGGAAGATGGCTTCCTTGATCTCCTTGGAGTTTCCGAGTTCCAGAAGCGGCTCGGTCGCTGCAACCGGCCGGGTCTCTGCCACCGTCAGTTGGAATTGCTTCGCGAGATCGTCCAGGGAGCTCCGGCTTGATTGCCGTACCGCTGCGGCGATCTGGTCGGATTGCTCCGCTGCTCGCCGATCTGTCTTCTCCAAAACCAGAGGCGAGCGCAGCGAATCCTTCACTTCGTCGAACGGTTTTGTGTGCGCCGTCTCTTTGTCCAACGCCTTGATGATATGAAAGCCGAACTGCGTCTTCACCAGATCCGAGATTGCGCCCTTCGGCAGGCCGAACGCCGCTTTTTCAAACTCCGGCACGGTCTGCCCCTGCTCGATCCAGCCCAGGTCGCCGCCCTTGTCCTT
>JBGOWC010000272.1:0-3659 GCA_041478415.1 Terriglobia bacterium | reverse complement strand
TCCCAGACTTCGATCTGATTTTTCTGCGTGGCGCTGACGGCGCGGCTCACGACCTGGAAAACGTTTGTCGGGTCGCCGGGATGGCCATCGTGCAGGCCAACCGCGACGCCGATGACGCAATCCGCGCGAAGATCACGCGCGGCACGAGCCGGCACGGGACAGACGAGACCTCCATCCACCAGGCAGCGCGTGCCGATCTGAACCGGTTCGAACAGGCCGGGGAAGGCGCAGCTCGCGCGCAGCGCATCCGTCAGCCTTCCCTGTGTGAAGACGACCGGATCGCCGCTACCCAGATCGGTGGCCACCGCGGCAAAGGGAATCAGGAGGTCTTCAAAATTGCTGGCACGGATGACGCGCTCGATCAGGTCGCCTAGACGCTGGTTGCTCGCGAGGCCGAGCCTGGAAACGCGCCAACGCGCGAAGTCGCGGAAGCGCAAGTTGCGGCAGACGGAGATGATCCGGGCGAGCGGGACGCCGCTCGCATAGGCTGCCCCGAGAATGCTGCCGACGCTGGTGCCGGCGATGGCGGCGATGGGAATGCGCTGCTGCTCCAGCACCTGCAGGACGCCAAGATGCGCGAACCCGCGTGCAAAACCGCCCCCGAGTGCGAGCGTGACGCCCTTCCGCGCCGTGAATTCCCGCACGGCGCCGCCGGTCGCAAAGGATGGGACCCGCATCATGAGCCGAGAGTGCCAGCCGGCGCGGGCTTCAACAATGAATCGTGAGAACCAAAAAAACAGTACCGTCGTACTTCGGTGGAAACACGGGCTTTTTCGATGCTCAAACGGACAACAGTACCTTCTTACTAGACCTCTACCCCCTCTGTACCATTGGCGCGCGCAGTGCTCCGCGCGATTCTCCCGTGGTCAGAGACGGGAAATTCCGCGGAGGGGGCATGCAAACGCTTGTGGACAAAGCCTATGAGCCCTGGGTCGGACAGACCGTAGTTCTGCAGGTGGCGCTTGGCGACATCAAAGTGCCGCTTCGCGGGCGCATGATGAAAGATGTGGGCGATGCCGTCCGGATGCGCATCGGGGACGGCTGGGACGTGGATATTTACAAGTCGATGATACTGGCCGTGGAAGAGGACGCGCTGGCCTATCAGGTCGCCTAGTGCACGTGGGAGGTCCGGTGAAAGCGCACGACACAAAATACGTGGATCAGGGCCGGGCGGCGGCGCTGCTCGGCATCCCGGAAAAGGACCTCTGCCAGATTTCGTACGAAGCGGGCCTCGGACACAAAGAGAGCCGAGGCGCGGAAGAGGAGACGTACTTCACCTACGAGGAATTGCGAAAGATTTGCCAGCTCACCGTGCATCGGGTGCACTGAAGCGGGCAAGCGAGTTTTCTCAGGCCCCCCCTCTGTCTATACCCCCGGCCCCGGGTCTTCTACCCCCTGACGACCCGGGGCTTCTTTTTTGAGTTCCATTCCCCGATCGAAGACAGGCTCGACTAGCCCGGCCAAACGCCGGCGGTGAACGATTTCAGGGTTCGGAAGCCGAGTTGTTCGTAGAGTTGTACGGCTCTCGCATTCACGGATGTTACCGTCAGTGTTAGCTCGTGGAATTTCTTTGCGCGCAGGGCATCGAGTGACGCCTGCATCAGCATCCTCCCAAGTCCGTTTCCTTGATAGCCGGGGAGCACACAGATTTGCGTCGTGTGACCCACGCCCGGCGAAACTTCCGAGGTCAGCACTGCGCCCAGGACTTCTTCGGTGCCCGGCTGACGGAGAAGAAACGACGCCGCGGGTACGAACTGGCCGCAGCCCGGCAGGATAACGATGTTCTTCAGGAAGCGCAGCGCGCCAGTGGCCGAACGATATTGGTCGTTGATTTCGCCGTCAACGTGGTCGGCGTAAGCAAGGTGAATCAGCCGTGCGCAGGGCTCAAAGAAGCGGTCGTTCCATCGTTCCAGACGGAGGGCGGGCGAGAGTCGTACGGGGCGCTGCTCCGCCAGATCGAGTGAGAGGAGCATGAACTGCCTCGTGAAGAGCCGGAATCCTTGTTCGCGCAAGGTGGCTTCGACCGGGCCGCCGAAAGGCATCAATTGCGCTTCAATTCGCGTGACGTGCGGAATCGCGCGCAAGGAAAAGAGAACGTCTTCGAGGAGACGGCGGCCGATGGCAGCCTGAGGGTAGCGCGGAGAGACGAACAGACCTCCGATCAATCCCTTCTGTTCCTCCAAAACATAAAATGAATAGCCGGCGGGCTGGCCGTCTTCGATGGCGACGCTTCCGGCGAGGGCGTGGGCGTCAAGGAACCGCTTGATGAGGTCCACGGCCACGCGGTAGTCCCAATGCAACTCCTCGCGCCAGTGGCGCGCCTCTTCGTCGAGGAGCCGCTCGATCTGTGGAACGGACACTTGCCGCAAATCTACGATAGGCATAGGCGGCGCGCGGATGGGCGGGGAACCCGCGACACCGCCATGATAGCTGATTCTGCCGACGTGGGCGGGGCGTGCCCAGCCACGCACGCACCGCCGCCGCGGGACCGGAGCCGCCGCGAAGATGTGCTACCATTCCCCACGCACGAAAGCTTTCGAAGATCACTGAGGGAAACCGGCGGCCCCGCCGCCAAACGGACGAGATCAGCGCGCTCGATCACTGCGAATGTCCATTCTCTTCGAACTCCGCTACCCCTCACGCTGGTACACAAAACTCCTCGCCGCCGTTCTCGTCCTGATCTTTTTTACCGTGCTTGCGACCGCGGCGATCGCGGGGTTCCTCGTCTATCGCATCATCAAGCCGGAGCGCACCAGCTCCGAGATCAACATGCAGAGCTACCCGGGCCGGCCGGACGCCGTGAATTTCACGGTGCCGGGGCTCGGCAGCCGCGAGGGCTGGTTCTTCCCCGGCCTGCGCGGCGCGCCGACGATCGTGCTGTGCCACGGCTACACGTCGAGCCGGGGCGAACTCCTGACCCTGGTCTCCGCGCTGCAGGATCACCAATACAACGTGTTCGTTTTCGATTTTGCGGGGCACGGCAAGATCGAAGGCACCACGACGTTTGGCTTCAAGGAAACGGCGGAACTTCGAGCGGCCGTTGACGTGCTCTCGCAGCGGAATGACGTGGACGCGGTGCGCTTCGGCGTGTGGGGCTTCAACCTCGGCGCGTACGCGGCGCTGAGCGAGGCGGAAAGCGATCCGCGTATCCGCGCCATTGCGCTCGACTCGGTGTATGACGAGCCGGAGCAGATGGTCAAAGTGCAGGTGGAAAAAACCGGGCTCGGCGGGTTCCCCCTGATGGTGCGCTCCGGCCAGTTCAGTTTTCGCTGGTTGAACTACCCGTTTCGCGAAGCGCCGCCGCTCTCGCGAAAGCTGAACCGCCTGGCGGGCGTCCAGAAACTCTTCATTCAGGCCGTCGATGATCCCGAGCTCGCGGAAATCACGCGCCAGCTTTTCCTGAAATCGCCTGAACCCCGCGAGCAGGCCATTATTCCGCGCGGCAATTTCGTCAGCATGGCCGATGACGACAAGCGCGCCTACGAAAACCGCGTCGTCACCTTTTTCCTATTGCGGTTGCCGGCGACCGGCCGTCCCGTCCGTTAGTCAGCGTCCGCGCACTCTCAGCCCTGCTAGAATTCCTCCATGCGTGACGCATGGAGTCCGGAGCAATACAACAAGTTCAGAGTTGAGCGCGGCCAGCCATTCCATGATTTGTT
>JBGOWC010000044.1:0-9422 GCA_041478415.1 Terriglobia bacterium | reverse complement strand
TTGCTTGTAGAAACCATCGCCGGCGGGTAATCTGAGCGCTCGATTGATCGGGTGAAGAGAGATTCCTCGACTCCGGGCCGATAAACTGCATCGGCCCTCCGCTCGGAATGACAGGATGGAGAGGCGCTGAAGAGGCAGCGCGACTCACAAAATCTTCCTTCCACTATGGCTCCGCAAACACTCCCCGGAACGACGGACCGGCGAATCGCCGGCCTGCTCACGCTGCTCGCGGAAAACCCGATGATCGTCGTGAGCGGGGCGCGAATCGCGAAGGAGATCGGCGTCTCGCGTTCGGCGGTGTGGCGCTGGGCCGAGCGGCTGCGCCAGCTAGGCGTGCGGGTAAAGGGCCAGCCGCGCAGCGGTTACTTCCTCGAGACCGTTCCCGACATTCTGACGCCGGACATGCTGCGGCGAAGCCTGCACGGGAGCGTCTTCGGCAAGCACATCTATCATTTTTTCAAAACGGAATCGACGAACCGCGTGGCATTGGAGCTTGGCCATGCGGGCGAGCCCGAGGGCGCGGTGGTGCTGGCCGAAGAACAGACAGCGGGGCGAGGCCGTGCGGGGCGAAAGTGGCATTCGGAACGCGCCACGGGCATCTACGTTACCCTGCTTCTTCGTCCAAAGCTCTCGCCGGCTCAGGCTCCGCTGCTGACGCTGCTGGCGGGACTTTCCGTGCGCGCGGCGATCGAAGCGCAGACCGGCGCGGCGGTGGACCTGAAGTGGCCGAACGATCTCCTTCTCGGCGGCCGAAAAATCGGCGGCATCCTGACGGAGATGCACGCGGAGCCAACGGCGGTGCGATTCGTGATCATCGGAATCGGGCTAAACGTCAACGAAACGAAATTTCCCGAAGAGATTGCCGCCGTCGCCAGTTCGCTTCGCGCGGAGACCGGCCGGACGCATTCGCGGCTCGAGCTGCTGGTGCGGTTGCTGCGGCAATTCGAGAGCGACTACAATCGTTTCCTGAAGGATGGTGCGAACTCGGTCGTCGAGCGGTTCTCGTCGGTATCGAGCTTTGCGAATGGAAAGCGAGTGCAGGTGACCGACGGCCGGGAGAGCTTTGCGGGCACGACGGCCGGCCTGACCGCGGAGGGGCTGTTGCAGGTGAAACGAGACGGCGGGCAGATGGTTACGGTGCTCTCGGGCGACGTCGCGGAGGCGCGCTAGATGCTCCTAGTCATTGACATTGGCAACACGAACACGGTGCTTGGCGTTTTTCGCGGCGAGGAGTTGATCGCCAACTGGCGGTTGACGACGGCGCGGCACCAGACGGTGGACGAGTACGGAGTGCTGACGCGAAATCTTTTTACGCTGGCGAATCTGGACCGCGACGCGATCGGAGGGGTCATCATCAGCTCGGTCGTTCCGCCTATGAATTCCACGCTTGCGGAAATGTCGCAGAGATATTTCGGTTTGAAAGCGCTGTTCGTGGAGCCGGGCGTGAAGACCGGCATGCCGGTGCTGTACGACAATCCGCAGGAGGTCGGCGCGGACCGCATCGTGAACGGAGTCGCGGCGTTCTGCAAGTACGGCGGCCCGTGCATCGTGGTGGACTTCGGCACGGCAATCACCTTTGACGCGATTTCAGCGCGAGGCGAGTACCTCGGAGGAGTGATCGCGCCGGGCATCGGGATTGCATCCGAAGCGCTATTTTCGCACGCGGCGCGGCTGCCTCGCGTCGAGATCAAGGACCCCGGCAAGATCATCGGGACGAACACAGTTCACTCGATGCAGTCAGGGATGTATTACGGCGCGGTGGACCTGGTGGACGGAATCCTGGCGCGCATGAAGGCGGCGCTCGGCCCGGAAACAAAAGTGGTCGCCACCGGCGGGCAGGCGCCGCTCGTCGCGCGCGGCTCAAAGCACATCCAGCACGCCGATGAATTTCTGACGCTGGAGGGACTGCGCCTGATCTGGGAGAAGAACCAGCCCGCGGCTCGCGACATACAACCCGCGGCGACACACGCCGTACGGCCCGCCGCCGCTGCGAAGAAATCCAACCGCTGAGCGGCCCGAATGGACGGCTGGAACTACTTCAGTTATTTCACCGAAATCGAAGAGTATTTCTGGAAGAAGCGCGGCGCGCATCTGCTGGTCTCGCCGCTCGACTGGGCCATCATGGAGACGTGGCAGAAGGCGGACATTCCACTCTCCGCGGTGCTAAAAGGGATTGACCGCGCATTTCAAAGCTACCAGAGGTCGCGGCGCGGCGCGGGGCGGCCGCTGAAGAGTCTCGCCTACTGCACCGATGCGGTGATCGAAGCGGCGGAAGAAGAAATCGAAGCCGCCGCGGGAGCCACGCCGAAGACGAAAAAACGCGCGGACACGGGCGAGACTTTTTCCCGGGACGAACTGCAGAAGTATCTCCATCTAAATGCGAGCCAGCTCCGCCAGGGCGCCGAGAGGTTGCGCGAGTCCTCCGGAGAATTTGCCTCGCGGATTGAGGAGATCGCCGGCTCCGTCGAGAAAAGCGTTGTGCTTGTGGAGACGCCGGGCGCGCTCGACGTGGAAGACCTGGAGCGGCGGCTGACGATTCTGGACGAGAAAGTGCAGGCCGCGCTGACGACGTTTGCCGGAGAAGAATTGCTGTTGCGCGTACGGCGAGAACTCGACGGGCAGCTTGTTTCGTATCGCCGCAAGATGAGGCCGGAGCAGCTTGCGCAGATCGAGCGGCAGTTCTTGCAAAAGCGTCTGCTCGAGGAATTCCGGCTGCCGCGATTGAGTCTCTACTACATGGCCTGACGCGATTCGAGGGCGCCTTTCCTTTGCCCGCGATTCATCGCAGAATGGTTCGCACCGATGAGCGAAGAATTGCGTTTCCCGATTGAGAAATTGGTGTATGGCGGCGACGGCCTGGGCCACGCCGGCGGCCAGACCGTGTTCGTGCCGTTCGTGCTGCCGGGCGAAGAGGTGCTGGCGTCGGCAATTTCAAAAAAGAAGAAACACATTCGCGCACAACTGGTGAATGTGGTCACGCCGGCGAAAGAGCGCGTCGCACCTTCCTGCAAACACTTTGGAACCTGCGGCGGCTGCCACTATCAGCACATTCCGTACGAAGAGCAACTGCGACTGAAGACAGAAATTCTACGCGAGACGCTTTCGCGCCTGGGGGGAATTCAGTGGACAGGCCCGGTCGAACAGCATGCTTCGCCGGCCTTCGGATATCGCAACCGCGCGCAATGGGCGGTTCGCAGCGGTACGCCGCCGACGCTGGGTTATTTTCAGCAGAATAGCTCGACCGTCTGCAAGATCGAGGAGTGCCCGGTCTTGTCGCCGCGGCTCGCCGAAGTATTCGGGCAACTGCAATCACTTCTGGGATCGGGCGAGCTACCGGGCGTGGTGAAAGAGGTTGAGGCATTCGCGGATTCCGCCGATGAAAAGGTGGCGCTGAATGTGTCTTTTGCGAAATTCGCAAAAACCGCAGCGCAATTGGCGGCAGTGATTCGGCGCGCGGCACCGCGCACGGAAAGTCTTCTGCTCCACGATGAGTCCAGCCAGAGCTTCGAGCTTTCCGGTCCGGGGTTTCTCCATCATGAGGTGAGCGGCAATCGGTACCGCGTCAGCCATCTGTCATTTTTTCAAGTGAACCGTTTTCTCAGCGGAGAACTCCTCGAAACGATGACGCGAAACGCCGCGGGCGAACTGGCGCTGGACTTGTATGCCGGAGTCGGTTTCTTTTCGTTGCCGCTCGCGCGCGCGTTCAAGAAGGTCATCAGCGTGGATGCGAACCTTGCGGCGACGCGCGATCTGCGCGCGAATGCCGACGATGCCGGCGTGAAAATCCAGTGGCACCACGAGCCGGTGGACGCGTTCCTGCGGCGCCCGCGCACGCGGCCGGACTTCGTCGTGCTCGACCCACCGCGCGCGGGCCTGGGGCCGGAAACAGCGGCAAGCCTGGCGCGACTCGGCGCGCCGGAGATCGCCTACCTCTCGTGCGACCCGGCGACGCTGGCGCGGGATCTTGCCGTTTTCACCGGGACGTCGAAGAGCAAAGCGGCGACTGGGGCGCCGGAGATGCGTTACGAAATTGTTGAAGTTCACCTGTTCGATCTCTTTCCCCAGACGTATCACCTGGAAACACTGGTGCGGCTGAGGCGCGCCCCATGAAGATTCCCGCCGTTGCGATCGCCGCAGTGTTCGCGGGCGGTATCGTTCTCGGCAGCCGGCAAAGTTTGGCCGCGTGGTTCGTCTCACCATTCGCATTTCTTGTTCTTTTTCTCGCAGCGGGAGTTCTCCTCGTTTGCGGAGTGTGGCAGGCGCGCGAGAATCATCTCGGCAGCGCCGCGATTTTCTCGCTGGCGCTGTGGTGCACGCTCGGGGTGCTGGCGATTCGTGTAGCGGATCAGCCCTTGCCCGCCACCCACGTACTAACGGCCGTCGCAGCGCATCGCATCAGGCTTGCGACTCCGCTGCGCTGGCAGGGCCGGCTTCGGGACGAACCGCGACGCCTCCCGTGGGGGACGGGAATCGAGGTCGAGCTGAATCAAGTTGAATTTGAAGGGGCGGCGCAAAGTATCGCGGGCGGCATGCGCGTCGCGTACGCTGCGAATGATCCCGCGCATCCTCTCCCGGAGCTGCATGCCGGTGACGAAGTGCAAATCACGGCGAAAGCGCGGCTGCCCGCCGTTTTCAAAGACGACGGCGCATTTGACCGCCGGGACTACCTCGCGCAACAGGGAATTCATCTTGTCGCCAGCCTGCGAGCCGCTGCATTGATGGAGCGCATCGCGCCCGCACAGCCGTCCGTGGGAAATTGGCTCGCAGGGAAGCGCGCTCGATTGCGCGAGACGCTCGACGCGCTCTTCCCAGCCGCACCGGAACCCGCCGGGCTGCTGCGCGCCATGCTCCTCGGGGACCGCAGCTTTGTGGATCGCGACGAATCGAAAAGCTTTCAGGCCACCGGAACATTTCACGTCCTGGTTCTGGCCGGGCTGCACGTCAGCGCGCTGGCATTTTTCCTGTTCTGGTGCGGGCGGGGACTTCGCCTGAGGCGCAGCGTGACATCCCTGTTGGCGCTGGCGCTTCTCCTCGCATACGTTGCGGTCGTCGAGCAGCGGCCGCCCGTCGTGCGAGCGGCCCTCATGGCCGGAATGGTATTTCTGGGATGGCGGCTCTTTCGGAGGCTCGATCTCTTGAATTCGGCTGCCGTTGCTGCGCTGTTGATTCTTCTTGCGCGGCCGCTCGAACTCTTCGATTCCAGTTTTCAGCTTTCGTTTCTGGCCATGGCCTGCATCGGGGGTCTGGCCGCGCCCTGGCTCGCGCGCACGGTCGAGCCGTACTCGAGGGCGCTGCGCGGATGGCGCGACGTCACGCGCGATTCCGCGCACGCACCACGGCAGGCGCAATTCCGAATTGACCTGCGCGCGCTCGAAGGATGGATGAGCGGGAGGCTGCGGGCGCGGACAGCCCGATTCGGCGGAACAGGTCTTGCGGCCTTTCTCTCCGTATCGTTTCGCGTCTGGGAAATCTTTGTGTTGTCACTGGTCATGCAAATCGGGATGCTGCCAATGATGGCGACGGAGTTCCACCGCGTCGCGCTGGCGGGGCCGTTTGCGAATCTTGTCGCCGTGCCGCTGACGGGAGTGCTCGTGCCGCTGGGATTTCTCACGCTGGGCGCCGCGCACGTGTTCCGGCCCGCCGCGCAGATTCTGGCCGTGCCGCTCGGCTGGCTTATTGCGCTCCTCACGCATTCGGTCGCCTGGTTTGCGCGGCTGCCGCACTGGAGTTACCGGATCCCCGGACCACCGCGGTGGCTCTTCTGCTTGTTCTTTGTGGTCTTCCTGGCGCTGGCTGCGGCCATGCGGATGGGCGCGCGCCGCACGGCTCGGGCGGGATTCGCCGCGCTACTTGTTTGCGGCGTCCTGATCGCCGTGCATCCGTTCTCTCCGCGGGTCTCCGCAGGGAAATTAGAGGTCACGGCGCTGGACGTGGCCCAGGGCGACTCCATCTTCGTCGTGTTTCCGCACGGCAAGACGTTGCTGATCGATTCGGGCGGCGCGTTTGGCGGTTTCCGCCCGCAGGAGCGGTTCGCAGGCCCCGATCCGGGAGAAGAGGCCGTGTCGCCGTATCTGTGGTCGCGCGGTTTTCAGCGGCTGGACGTTGTGGCGCTGACGCACGCGCATCAGGATCACATCGGAGGGCTGACGGCGATCCTCGAAAACTTTCGAGTGGGACGATTGTGGATCGGGCGTGAAGTATCGTCGCCGGCACAGGCCGCGCTGGAAGATCTCGCGCGGCACAAGCACATCCCCATTGAACACGAGCGGCGGGGCGAAACGTTTGACTGGGACGGCGTCCACGGCGAAGTGCTCTGGCCGGAGGCCGCGCCCGAAGAGATCGCGCCTTCGGCGAAAAACGACGACTCGCTCGTTCTGCGGCTCGCTTTTGGCAAGCGCGTTGTCCTGCTTTCCGGCGACATCGAAAAAGAGTCGGAGCGGCAAATCCTCGCGGAGACAAATGGTGATTCGCTGCACGCGGACGTGCTGAAGGTTGGGCATCACGGGAGCAGGAATTCAACGATGCCGGAATTTCTGGAGAAAGTGCATCCCCAGGTGGCGCTGATCTCCGCGGGAACGGAGAATCCGTACGGGCATCCGAGTCCGGAAGTGCTGGAGCGGCTCGGAGAAGCAGGTGTGCGAATCCTGCGAACGGACAAGAACGGAGCGATTCACGTCATGACCGATGGAGACAAACTCGAGATTTCGTGTTTCCTGGCGTGCGCGGAGCCAGAGCACGCCGTGCCGTCAGTGAAAACGGTAGCGCCAGAGCAGGACGAGCAGCCCCAAGACTAGGACGAAGCCGATGGCTGCCTGATACTCGCGGTTTTTCCCGTACTGCGCCCAGGAAAATGCGCCGCGCTTCCCTTCACCGTGTGCGCGCGTCAGGCGCGGCAGGAACAGCGGCACAGTGCGAGCGTAGTTGTCGAAAACAGGACCGAATCGGCGGCGCAGCTCTTCTTCTTCGCGGCGCATCACGACGGAATAGAAGAGGGCGAAGTAACCGAGCAGGATCGCCGCCGCGATCCAGGAATGGGCGGCCACGGCGAGACCGAGCGTAAGGATGGCGCTGCCAAGATAAAGCGGGTTCCTTGTGTACGCGTAAGGGCCGGTGACGGTGAGCGTTTCCTGCTTGTGCAGATGGCCCGCGGCGTAGGCCCGGATGGTGAGGCCGGCGGCGCCGACGATCGCGCCGAGAAGAATCCTCGGCGGGACAGGCCGAGCAAACCAGAAGACCGTCAGAGCCAGCGGATAGCCCAGCCGGACGCGCCAGCGCGTGAAGAAATTTACCGCGGCGCTCATCGCTGCGCCTCGAGACGACGCTTCACCGCATCGAAAACCAGGTCAACGGAGAGATCGAGCATCGAAGGGTCGGGTGCATCACGGCGTTTGTGGCTGGTGTGGGCGCGGGGACTGCGCAGGACGATGTCGGCGCTGCGATACGGGCCGTTGCGGACAGGATCGGTTGGCCCATGCAGAGCGACCGCGCGCGCTCCGAGCGCGACAGCGAGATGCAGCGGGCCGGTGTCCCCGCCGACGACGAGTTCGGCTTTGCAAAGTATGGCCATGAGACGGCCGAGCGGGCTGTTGTCCGGAAGCGGCTCTGCGCCGCCGCTCGCCGCGCGAACGGTTTCGGCGAGGGCTGCCTCTCCCGGGCCGTAGTTTACGATGCAGCGCAGCCCCGAATCGTTGCGGACACGGCGGCAAAGTTCGCCGAAGCGATCGGCGGGCCAGCATTTCGAGCGCCAGCCTCCGCCGGGGCAGAGCACGCAGTAGCGATCAAGGCCTGCGTGAGCCATCTCCGCCTTCCACTCAGATTTTTCTTCAGTGGACACGTTCAAGGAAAAAGCGGCGACGCCGTTGCGCGCGCCGGCACGAAGCGAGAGCTCGCCATTTTGATCGGCGATGTGGCTCGTCACGGCGCGCACGCGATCGGTGTACAAAACGGGCACGCCGAATTCGCGGATTGTTGTTGAACCGAAGCCGATGCGTTTCCGTACGCCGCCAAAATACGCAAGGAGCGCGGACTTCCAGAGC
The DNA here is from genome assembly GCA_041478415.1 of Terriglobia bacterium. Lineage (GTDB taxonomy): Bacteria > Acidobacteriota > Terriglobia > Acidiferrales > UBA7541 > Acidiferrum. Next base: position 1,386 of record JBGOWC010000044.1, on the reverse strand, counting down.
CCCTGAAAATCGATCGCCGCGGTCCAGGGTTGCCAGCGAACGCGGTGAATGGTGTCCCAAATCGAAGCCCGCGAGCGAGTGTCCACAGTCCAGATCGAAGAAGCGAGCCCGGTGCGCTCGACGACCAGCCGCCAGCGTTCGCCGGTGAGCCAGACGATTTCTGCATTGGGGAAGGTCTCACGAAGCCCGGCGACGGCAGGAAGGGTATGCACGATGTCGCCGAGCGAGCCGAGGCGCAGAACGAGAAACCGGGGCTCAGGCATGCGCCGCCCTGCGGATTTTTTCCAGAAGATCGCGTGTCGAGTGGTCTTTCGGGTCACCGACGATGGCCACGCGCACACCCAGCCGAGCCGCGGCCTCGCGCTCCGGCACGGTATCGAGCGTGTAGTCCGTGCCCTTGGCGTGAACGTCTGGGCGAAGTTCGGCAAGCAGCGCTTCGACGTTGGGCTCGGGGAAAATCACCACGTAGTTCACAACCGCGAGTGCGGCGACGAGCTGGGCGCGCGCGGATTCGTCCAGAATGGGGCGGCCGGGATCTTTCAAGAGGCGCACGCTCGCATCGGCATTAACGGCCACGACCAAAACGTCGCCTTCGCGCCGCGCTCCTTCGAGATAGCGCACGTGACCTACATGGAGGATGTCAAAGCAGCCGTTAGCGAGAACGATGCGTTTTCCTTTTTGGCGATGGTCGTCCAGCAGACGGCGCAACTCAGCTCGGGTGACGATCTTCTCGGCGGATGCTTGCATGGTTTAGGAGCCGGTTACATCGCGGCGAATGGCGGCGCGCAATTCCTCGCGGCTGACGGTCGCAGTGCCGCGCTTCATCACCACAAGGCCGCCGGCGATGTTCGCCAGATGCGCCGCTTCGAGCGGACCCGCACCACAGGCCAGCGCCAGGGTAAATGCGGCGAGAACGGTATCACCCGCTCCGGTAACGTCCGCGGCCTGATCGCTTCCGTGAATGGGGATTCGCGCGGTGGGCTTTCCCGCTTCGAAGAGGGTCATGCCATCGCGCCCGCGCGTCACGAGGAGCGCTTTCAGCTTCATATAATCGAGCGTCGCGCGCCCACACTTTTCGAGCTGCGCCAAGTCTTGCCCGATGACGGTTTGATGCAATGCTTCGAGTTCGGATTCGTTTGGCGTGGCATAGGCGATGCCGGTGCGCGCATATGCAGTCAAATTGTGCCGCGCATCCAGGGTCGAAATCGGGCTGTCCTTCTTCGCGCGTAGAGCGGTGCGCACAGGATCGGGCCGCGCAACGCCGAAACCATAGTCCGAGACGGCCAGCGCGTCCGCACCCTGCAGATGTTCGCGCAAATTTCTCTCCAGCTTCTTGCGCGCATCGGAGGGGAGCTCGGTTTGCGGCTCGCGGTCCACGCGGAGAAC
>JBGOWC010000015.1:0-12143 GCA_041478415.1 Terriglobia bacterium | reverse complement strand
TGCTCGATGGAACATTCTGGACGGACGATGAATTCATGAAGGTACAAGGTGGCGGCAAGACCGCCCGCCAAATGCATCATCTGCCTCTCTCCGGCGCGAACGGACTCCTCGAACAACTTCAAGCCACGAAAGATCTGCGCCGGGTGCTCATCCACCTCAACAACACAAACCCCATCCTCGATGAGGAAAGCGCCGCAAACCGCGCGGTGCGCGAAGCCGGCTGGGAAGTCGCTTACGACGGCATGGAGATCCGGCTGTGAAGGATTCGAGCTCCCATGCGCTCTTGCCGGAAGCGGAATTCGTCGCGCTGCTTCATGCCATCGGCGAGGAGCGGTATCACCACAAGCATCCGTTCCATCTCCTGATGCACGAAGGCAAGCTCACACGGGGGCAGCTCCAGGCGTGGGCGCTCAACCGCTACTACTATCAGAGCCGCATTCCCATTAAAGACGCGGCAATCCTGGCCCGCAGCGAAGATTCGGAATTTCGTCGCGCCTGGCGAAAACGCCTCCTTGATCACGACGGCGACGGCACGAAGCCCGGGGGAATCGAAAAATGGCTTCGCCTCGTCGAGGCCACCGGCCTGCCTCGTGAGAAAGCGATCCACGGCGATGGCATTTTGCCCGCCACTCGATTCGCCGTCGAAGCCTACGTGAACTTCGTCAGCTCGCGGTCGTTCCTCGAAGCAATTGCCTCTTCCCTGACCGAGCTATTTTCGGGAAAGCTGATCGCCTTGCGGATGGACCGGTTGCGTCAGCACTATCCCTGGCTCTCCGGCGGACTTGATTATTTCCAGGGCCGGCTCACGCAGGCGCCCGAAGATGCGGACTTCGCGCTGGCCTGGGTCGTGAAGCATGCGTGCACGCGCGAAGAACAGGAGAAGGCGCTCGCCGCTCTGCGCGCGAAGTGCGATATTTTGTGGGCCATGCTCGACGCGCTCTACTTCGCCTACGTCCAGCCCGGCTGGCCGCCGCCCGGCGCATTTCGTTCGGAAGAAAAAACGTTGACCGCTTCGCGGTCACAGGTGAAATGAAGCCCGCGCCTGAAATGCGGCCGCGCCTTGCCGCGGGATGCCGCCTCAATGAAAAAAAAGAGCAGCCGCGGGTCCTGCTCATGCCGGAGCGCGCGCTCCGGCTGAATGGGCCCAGCCTCGAAATCGTCACGCGCTGCGACGGGAACCACACCGTGCAACAGATCATCCAAGATCTACAGAAGCTGTATTCGAAAGCCGTTCCACAAAAAGTCGAGGAAGACATCCTCGGCTATCTCGGATTGTTGCACGACCAGCGCGCGCTCGATTTTGTGGCCGAAGAGACAAGTTAGCCGCCCGCTCTGATGCGCAAAAAGCTGACACAAAGAAATGCTGTCATTCCGAGCGGAGGGCCAACGATTTGTGTTGGCCCGAAGTCGAGGAATCTCTCCTCGATCGATACGGTGCTTGGAGTCTCCGCATGACAACAGAGGCTCACAAACCGCTTGCTCTCGTCGCCGAGCTGACGCATCGCTGCCCGCTGCACTGCGTTTACTGTTCCAATCCGCTCGAACTAAGCCGCCACGAATCCGAATTGTCCACGCAGACGTGGAAGCGCGTGTTTGAAGAAGCCGCGGCACTCGGCGTATTGCAAACGGACTTCACCGGCGGCGAGCCTCTCGCGCGCCCCGATCTAACGCAACTAGTCCGCGCGGCGCGAGCAGCGGGCTTGTATGTCAGCCTGATCACATCCGGTCTGCCGCTCGATGAAGCACGGCTCGCCGCGCTAGTTCAGGCAGGTCTCGATCATTTGCAACTCAGCTTTCAGGGTGCGCGCGAAGAATCCGCGAACGAATTCTCGGGGACGCGCGCGCATGCTCACAAGCTGCAAGTGCTTGAATGGGTTCGAAAGCACCGCATCGCGCTTACGCTGAACTTCGTCATTCATCGAAAGAATCTGGATCAATTGGAAGAGATAATTGCGCTCGGCGAAGCATCGTGTGCAGGACGAATGGAGTTTGCGCATGTGCAATATTACGGCTGGGCGTTTGCGAACCGCGAACACCTTCTGCCCTCGCGCGAACAATTGGACCGCTCTCTCGCCGTTTTGAAAGAAGCCGAGGCGCGCCTCCGCGGAAAAATTCGCGTCGAATTCGTCGTGCCGGACTACTATGCGAAGTATCCGAAGGCCTGCATGGGCGGCTGGGGACGCAAGATTCTCCTGATCACGCCGAGTGGCGAAGCGCTTCCCTGCCACGCCGCGAAAGTGATTCCCGGCCTGCAGTTTGAAAACGTGAAAGAGCGCGGTCTCAAGGAAATCTGGGAATCTTCGCAAGCCTTTCAGAAATTTCGCGGCGAAGAATGGATGCCGGAGCCGTGCAAGAGTTGCGACCGCCGCGCGCAGGATTTCGGCGGTTGCCGCTGCCAGGCGTTTCTTCTCGCCGGAAACGCCGCCGCGACCGATCCGGTCTGCTCGCTTTCGCCGCAACGCACGATCGTGGACGGCATCCTCGCCGCGGTGAACGCCCGTCTTCCCGAGACGCAAAATTCAAAGACAGACTGGATCTACCGTCCCAATCCGGCCTGAGACGCGGCAGCGCGCTCGTGTTCGACACGCAACAGGACGCGAAAAATAAAAAACAGAGTGCCAAGGAGGCAAACGGCGCCGAAAATCGTAAGCGTGAGCGGCGCGCCGATGTGCTTCGCGACGCCGCCGGCGAGCAGCGATCCGACCGGCTGAATCCCCATGAACATCGTTGCGTACACGGCCATGACGCGCCCGCGCAATTCATCCGGCACGCGGCTCTGCACGATCGTATTCGTCGCCGCCATCTGTGAGGTTGCGGAAAAGCCGATAAAGAGCAGCACGACCGCGGAGAGCCAGAACATTCGCGATTGCGAGAACAAAATCAGGCCGACCGCGCACGTGGAAGAAGTCGCGGCGATCCACCGCGCCAGCCCTTTGTAACTTGTGCGCGCCGCAAAATGCAGCGCGCCGAAAACCGCGCCAATCCCCGCGGCGCTCATCAAAAGGCCGAGACCCCGCGCGCCGCCGTGCAAAATGTCGTTCGCAAAGATCGGCATGAAGACGGAATACTGCAGGCCCAGAAGGCTGAGAAGGCTCAACAGCAGCAATGCGGACCAGATCGGCAGATCGCTCATCGCGAAACGAAAACCCTGGATGAAATTCTGCAGCGCGGATCCTACATGCGGCTCCGGCTTAACATGCTGGATGCGCATCCCCAGCAGCGCGGCGATGACGGCAAGAAAGCTGACGCCGTTCAGAAAGAAACACCAGCCCTCGCCAATCCAGGCGATCGTGAAACCCGCGATCGCCGGACCCACCACGCGCGCGCCGTTGAAGATGGAGGAATTCAGCGCGATCGCGTTCGGCAGATCCTCTTTGCCGACCATCTGCACGAGAAACGCCTGGCGAATGGGCACATCAAAGGCGTTCACAACCCCAACAAGAAATGCGATGACGATAATTTCCCAGACGCGAATGGCGTTCGTGAGTTTCAGGGCCGCCAGGACAAACGCGAGGATCATGGACGCCGCTTGCGTCCAGATCACGCCGCGGTGGCGATTGTAGCGGTCGCCCACGTAGCCGCCGATTGAGGCAAGCAGGAGAATGGGGATTTGATTCACGAATCCGAAAACGCCGAGGAGCGCCGCGGAGCCCGTTAATTTGTATACCAGCCAGAGCTGCGCGGTGGATTGCATCCACGTGCCGATGAGCGAAACGAGCTGGCCGGCGAAGAAGAGCTGGAAGTTGCGGTGCTGCAGTGCGCGGAAGCGCGTGGACACGAGCGAGTTGTTCCTCCATCGGCTGGATGCGAAAAACTCAAACTGTCACGATGGCGCGGAAGAACGAGATTGTCAACGCAGAGAAGCAAAGGGCGGAGAGACAAAACGGACTTACTCGCCGGGGGGATCGGGCGCGCCGCCGACATGAAGGTGGCTAAGGTCATGGAGCATGGCCTTGTCTTCGTCGCTCATGCCACGCGTGAAATTCGGGTCGCTGAGCCGCTGGTGGCGCGCGGACTCCGGCATGTTTTTCAGCACGCTCAATTTCTGTTTGATCGTCTGTCTGCGGTCCCGCGACAACTGCTGCCACTTCGGCAGCACGTCGTTGCGGATATGCTGGCGCTGATCGGGCGTCATGCGATCCCACACCTGCGCACGCTCCCGCAACTCTTGTTGTTGCTGCGGGGGCAGCCGCGAAAAACGCTGGTTGTTTTCGCGCAGCCGCTGGCGTTCGTCCGGCGACATGTCACGAGGCCGGACAATCGCGTTCGGCGGGCGATTGCCACCGCGCGGAGAGTTTGCTGATGCGGGCGGCCTATTCGGGGTCGCGGGAGCGTTCCGCTCAGTGGCGTTTGGCCGCGCGTTGGGCCGCATCGGCGGCCTTTGCGCTTCTTGTCTCTGCTGCCGCTGTTGCTGCCGCTGCGCCTGGCGTTCCTGGCGCTGCGTAGCGCGCGGCGGCCGATCGTTGTTCGGTCTTTGCGCCGCACAAGGCAAGGCAAGTCCGGCGCCAAGTCCCAGCGCGAACAGCCATGCAGCGAATTGGTAACGCGGTTTCATGATCCTTACATTTGCTGAGTCGAATCGTCCGTCTGCTCCGGCTGCGACAGATCCGTCAGCGGCTCGAAATTCGAGATGACGTCATAATTTTCCAGCACGGGAAGATTCTGCATGATCTGCGAATCGTCATTGGAGTTGGCGACATTCACGCCCGAGTCGGAGGAGTACGTCCCGATCCAGACTAACGCGAGGAGCAACATCGAGGCCGCAAACGCGACGCGCGGAGAAGGAGTGAACCACGCCCACCAGCTCTGCTTCGCCGGCTCGGCGGCAACGCGCGCGCGCACGCGCACATCGAACGCAGCGGACGGTTCGATCTTCGGCAGCTCATCGAGCAGAGCCGTCACGGAGCGAAACTCGTTCACCCGCAGGCGGCACACCGCGCAAGCGGCGAGATGCTTCTCCATGTCGCGGAGTTCCGCGTCCTTCAGCCGTCCATCGAGGTACGGAAGGATTTGTTCTTTCATCCGAGTGCAACTCATGGCCTTTTTCCTTTACTAACCTTTCAAGCGTGACCGCAAAGCGGTCAACATTACTTTGATTGTTCCTGCGCGACGAGCGGGGCTAGTTCCACTCGAAGCGCCTCGTAGGCGCGGAAGAGCAGCGATTTCAGCGCGCTCTCCGAGCAATCGAGAATCCTGGCAATTTCGTTGTAATCGAGCTCCTGATACTTGTGCAGGAGCACGGCAGCGCGCTGCTTTTCCGGAAGTTTGTCAATCGCGAGCCGGATCATTTTGCGCCGCGCCTCCTCGATCAAGTGCTGCTCGATATCGGGTCTCTTGTCGGCCACGTCGAGCGGTCTTTCTTCGCCCTCTTCCCTGTCCGCAGTCACCGGCTGGTCAATCGAAATTTCCATCTTGCGGTAACGGCCGTCGCGAACCGAATTCAGCGCCAGGTTCGTGGCGATACGGAAGAGCCAGGTGGTGAACTTCGCGCTGGCAACGTAATTCTTCCTCGCGCGATAGACGCGGAGAAAAACTTCCTGCGCGAGGTCTTCCGCCTGCCCGCGTTCCCGAACCATGCGGTACAGGAAATTGACCAGGGGCGTCCGATAGCGATGGAGGAGAAGCGCGAACGACTCCTCGTCGCCCGCCTTCACGTCGAGCATCAGCTGGACGTCCGACCTGGCCATAACCAGCACATTGTATCGAACCCGCTGCAAGACAGAAAGTTGCCGTTGTTGGAGGGTTTTCCTGGCGGCAATGCAGAAGTTCCGGGCTAGTGGTTGTCAAGCTCCAAGTACATGTGGAGTTTGGCCAGGGGTGCCCCCCACCCCCCTGCGTCGCGACGACAAGACCGCGTAACAACATGAACACACAGGGGATAGAGGCCGGACCGTGGGACGCGCGGAGCGCGCGAGAGCAAGCGTAAGCGTAAGAAGAGAAAGGAGATAGATGGAAGTCGTTCAGCATCGAACGCGAAGGGTTCCAAGTTGAAGAACGCTGAGGCGCAAAAGAGACGGAGCAAGCGCAGAGAAATTGACGAGCGCCCGGCGGGGTCTGGGTCACGTCGAACATGCACTATGTTAGCATATAGATACTATTTGTCAAGATAGTATCTATAAATGGTTTGTTTAGTAAGGGATGGCAGGGCGTACCTACCTGCCGGCCTGGAATCTGCGATCGAACAGGGATTGGGGAGAAGCGGAGAGCGACCCAACCTTACGAAGCCACCAAGGATGGCTCCCCCATTTAGAAGTGTAGGAATTGATGCAGGCCGAGGAGGGTGGCGACGCCGAGGAAGACAAGGAGGGCAACGCGCCAGCCGGGCTCGCGATTGACTTCGGGAAGGAGATCGGTGGCGGCCACGTAAACGGTGACACCGCCGGAGAGCGGCAGAGCGTACTTGAGATGGGACTGGAGAAGGCCCGTCAGGAGCACGCCGGCGAGCGTGGCGAGTCCCAGGCCGGCGGCGGCTTGGAGGGCGCGCTTGCGACCCTGGCCGCTGGCTAGAACAAGCGAAGCGACGGTAAATCCTTCCGGCAGCTTATGGAGGAAGACGGCGAAGAAGAGGAGCACGCCGAGCCAGGTGGAAACGAGAAATCCGGCGGCGATGGCGACGCCGTCAAAAAACGTGTGCACGAACAGGCCGATGAACGCGGTCGTGCTGGCGTGATGATCTCGCATGGCTTCGGCGTGGATCTCTTCGCCGAAATGAAAATGCGGCGCGAGCGCGTGCTCGAAGAGGTGGACGAGGAAGTATCCGGCGAGAATCCAGAGAAACGCGCTTTCGCCGGCGAGGCGCACCGCCTCCGGGATGACTTCGATGAAGGCGACCGCCAGCATGTAGCCCGCGCCGTAGGCAAGGAAGTATTCGAGGAAGCGGCGGGGCCAATCGCGCCGAACGACGAAATATCCGCCGAGGACGTTGCCACCCGCGGCGACCAGGCCGAGGATGGCGGCGAGAGCGAAGCGAATTGATATCGAATGTTCCATGCTGCGTTAGCCGCTGTGGCGAAAGAGGATGACGTCGCCTTCCTGCACAATATAGTCGCGCCCTTCGAGGCGCACCTTGGCTTTTTCGCGGGCGGCGGCAAGGCTGCCCAACGCGAGCAAGTCGTCGCAACGAACAACTTCCGCGCGAATGAAGCCCTTCTCGATGTCGCTGTGAATCTCGCCCGCCGCTTTGACCGCCGTGGCGCCCTTGCGGATCGTCCAGGCGCGGACTTCGGGCTCGCCGGCGGTGAAAAAGGAAATGAGACCCATCAGATCGTACGTCGCGTGAATCAGGCGGATCAGACCGGGCTCAGCGAGCCCGTAGGAGGCGAGCAGTTCGGCCGCTTCTTTTTCTTCCATCTCGGCGAGCTCGGCTTCGAGGCGGCCGCAGACGGGAACGATGGCCGTGTTTGGGCGGCCGGCCAGCGCGCCGAGATTGTGACGTTCGACCGCGGTCGAAAGATGCGCGGCTTCGTCGTCGCCCAGGTTGAGTACGTAGAGCATTGGGCGCAGCGAAAGAAACATGAAGCCGGTGAGCAGTTTGCGCTCGTCGGGCGTGTATTCGAGCTCGCGGAGAGGTTTCTCCGATTCGATGGAACCCTTGCAGCGCTGGAGCAGAGCGAGTTCCTGCTCCAAGATCGGCTCCTTTTTTTTCTTCAAGTCTTTTTCAACGCGCTCGATGCGGCGGGTGATCTGGTCGAGATCAGCAAGCATCAGCTCGAGCTCGAGATCGGTGACATCGCGGAGGGGATCAATGCTGCCGGCAGAATGCGGGACCGAGGGATCATCAAATACGCGAATGACGTGCGCGAGGGCGTCCACATCGCGGAGCGGGGCGAACACCGCAGCATCGCGGGCACGGCCCTTGTTCTGTGTGACCGCAGAGCGGTCAGCTTGCATGCCACCCAGGTCCACGTATTGCACGGTCGCGTAGGTCACCTTTTTCGGGCTGTAGAGCGCCGCGAGCTTGCCGAGCCGCGGCTCTGGGACTTTTGCGACCCCGACGTGGGTGGCGGCTTGCGCGGCCTTTGCGTCCAGGTGGGCCTTGGTGAGAATGCGGAAGAGCGTGGTCTTTCCGACTTGCGGTAGCCCGATGATTCCCGTTTGCATGAGCCGATAATGCTAGCACACCTGTGCAGGTGGCCAGCGCAGGTGCACGAGATGTCTTGGACTTGCAAAGAAATTGCGATGATCAGCGGGCGTTTTCGCGGACGAGGAGAATGAGGGCGGCTAGGCCCGCGAGGAGGACGCCGCCTTCGAGCCTGACCGAGAGGCGGTGAAGCTTATCAAACTCGATGCGCAGTGGGCTTTCCGCAGGCGTTTTTTCAATCGAGCCCATCTCCGAGCGCAAGCGGGCGAGCCGCGAGGTGACACCGTGCTGCGATGCGACCGTGAGCGCGATCATGAGGACGACGGCCAGCGCCGCGGGCGTAACCAGACTCGCCCCGATCTGATCGGGGCGAGTGAACATCCGCAGGCGGATGAGCCGCGCGACCAGGAACACGATTCCGCAGAGGACTCCGAAGAAATGCAGCCGCCCGAGAGCGAACCCGACAAACGCGCCGGCCTGATCGCGCGCCGAGAGCACGGAGAACGCGCCAGGCGCGACAACGAAACTCAGGAAAACATCGCTTCCCAGCCAGAGGCTCAAACATAGAAACTCGATGCTACGGAGGAGAGTTGACATTTGAGATTTTCGACTAGAATCGCTGTGGGACCTCAGGAATGGTGGGCGACAAAGGACTTGAACCTTTGACCTCTCCCGTGTGAGGGGAGCGCTCTAACCAACTGAGCTAGTCGCCCACATTTCAATTGCGACCGCGAAGCGGTCAATTCACGTGCGACCGCGAAGCGGTCGGCTTCAAATTTGTAGCACGAAGGACCGCGGTTTTCAACCGATGCCACTGGCCACGTCGCAACTCGTCACGCAACTGCAGCGCTCGATCGGGCGGGCGATCTACGGGAAAGAAGAGGCGATCCAGCTTGCGCTGGTCGCGCTTCTGGCGCGCGGCCACCTGCTGATCGAAGACGTGCCCGGCGTGGGCAAGACGACGCTGGCGCAGGCGCTGGCGCGTTCGTTCCATTGCACGTTTCAGCGAATTCAATTCACGTCCGACCTGCTGCCGAGCGACGTGCTCGGCGTGAGCGTGTACAACTCGGAATCGCGCGAATTCGAATTTCGACCCGGACCGATCTTCGCAAACGTCATCCTCGCCGACGAAATCAACCGCACGACGCCGCGGACACAGTCGGCGCTCCTCGAGGCGATGAACGAGGCGCAGGTGAGCATGGACGGTCGGACGCATCCGCTGCCGCAGCCGTTCATGGTGGTGGCGACGCAGAATCCGGTGGAGCACCACGGGACCTATCCCCTTCCCGAATCGCAGCTCGATCGTTTTCTATTGCGCATCCGCATGGGTTACCCGTCACTTGAAGCGGAGAAAGAAATTCTGCGGAAGCGGGCGGCGCAGGCCAGCGATGATGCGCTGCGGGACCTGGAGCCGGTCGCCGAGGCGCAGGACGTTTTGGCGATGCAGGAAGCGGTCGCGCGCGTGCGGGTGGACAATAGCCTGCTCGACTATGCGCTCGAAGTCGTCACGCGGACGCGGCAATCGGCAGAACTCGCGCTCGGTGTGAGCCCGCGCGGCACCTTGATGCTGCAGCGGGCGGCGCAGGCGCGCGCGTTCCTGGATGGCCGCGAGTACTGCGTCCCCGACGACATCAAACAGCTTGTGGTGCCGGTGCTGGCGCATCGCATCATTGCCAGCGTGAAGAGCGCATCGCAAGCGGGCGGCTCGAAGAAAGCGGAATGGGCGGAGTCGCTGCTGCGAGAGATCGTGGATTCCGTCCGCGTACCCCTGTGAGTTTTCCCGCAACGCTCGCGCGCATCTGGGCGAACGCCGACCGCCCGGCAGTCCGCGCGTTCACCCTCTCGATTGCCGCGCTCGCTCTCGCCCTACTGCTTGCCCTCTACTCCGGTGCTGCCCGCGAAATGGGGCACACCGTTCTTGCCGTCACTGCGGCGCTTGCCGCGCTGGTACTTGCCGGATGGGTGGGGATCACTCTGGTTCCGGTGCTGGCGCGGCGCACGCCGCTGCGCTGGGTCGCCTACAAGATGGAATACAAGCTCACGCGCGAGGGCTGGATCTACATCGGCGGAGTGATGACCGTTTCGCTGGCCGCGCTGAACACGGGCAACAATCTCTTGTTTCTGGTTCTGGCCAGCCTCATCGCCGTTATTTTGATGTCGGGGATTCTTTCGTCCATCACGCTCTCCGGCGTCGAGATGCGCCTCGCGTTGCCGGAGGAGATCTTTGCCGGAGAGACGATCCGCGCAAACGTTGAATTGCAAAATGAAAAGCTGACGCTGCCGTCGTTCTCGCTGCGCGTGGAGGGCGTCAGCGCGGAAGCCGCAGCCGATTCGGCCGTCCTCGAAACGCCGGTCTATTTCCCCTATCTTCCGCGAAAGGGGCGGGCACAACAGTGGGTGCCGCTGGTGTTTCCCCACCGCGGCGTGTATCAGCAGGAAGCTTTCCGCATCGTCACGCGTTTTCCGTTCGGATTTTTGCAGAAGGCGCGGCGCGTGGGTCTGCGCACGGAGGCGCTGGTCTATCCATCGGTGGAGGCGAGCCCGGATTTTCACGCGGTGCTGCCGTCGTTGCAGGGAACGATTGAAAGCCTGAACAAGGGCCGCGGCCAGGACCTCCACGCGCTTCGTGAATACCGGCCAACGGACAGCGCGCGGCACGTGCACTGGAAAGCGTCAGCGCGCACGGGAACGCTGCTGGTGCGCGAGTTCAGCCGCGACGATGACCGCCGCGTTCTGCTGGTGTTTGATTCCAGCCTCCCGGCGGATTTGCCGAATGCCGCGGAGAAATTTGAACGGGCCGTGACGCTCTGCGCGAGTATCGCTTGGCACTTTTACGAGACGAATGCGCTTCTGAGGTTTCGTGCTCCCGTAGTGGAGACGCCGCTGGCGCCCGCGGGCGAAATTATTTTTGACATCCTGCGGGAACTCGCGCTGATCCAACCCGAGCGGTTCACCGGAAATTCCGCGCTGCTCGAATCGCTCTGCGGTGACCTCGAGCTTTCCAAGATCGTGCTCACCAGCCATCCGCGAGGCTCGGTCCCCGCGGCGCTTTGGGAAACCGCCTATTTCGTTTTTCTGCCTTCGCTTTGAAATCCAATCGCGCCCTGGCCGCCGCGGCGCAGAGATCCATGAACAGGTGTGAGAGAATGGCGCGTGCTCCCGAAGAAAAAAAACCTCACCAAGTTTCGTCGGAGACTGCTTGCGTGGTTTCAGAGCCAGCAGCGAAAGCTTCCCTGGCGCCACACGAAAGACCCTTACCGCATCTGGATTTCCGAGATCATGCTGCAGCAGACTCGCGTCGCCGCGGTGATTCCTTACTACGAGCGCTTTCTGGCGCGGTTTTCCGACATGCGCATACTCGCCGGGGCGCCGGAAGAAGAGGTGCTGCGGATGTGGTCGGGCCTGGGCTACTACAGCCGCGCGCGGAATCTGCATCGGGCAGCACGGGAAATCGTCGCGCGTCACGCCGGAGTATTTCCGCGCAATTACGATGACGCACTCGCTTTGTCCGGGATCGGGCGCTACACCGCCTCGGCAATCCTGAGCATCGCGCATGGCCAGCGCCACGCGGCGCTCGATGGCAACGTGGCGCGAGTCCTGGCGCGGCTCGGCGCAATCCGCGGCGATCTGCGAGAGCCGCGCCGCTGGGAAGGGCTTCAAGATTCGGCTGATCACTTGCTCGCTCCGAAGCGGCCGGGCGATTGGAACGAGGCGATGATGGAGCTCGGCGCGACAATTTGCACGCCGCGGGCGCCGATGTGCCTGCTTTGTCCCGTCTCGCCATTCTGCCGCGCACGGGCGCTGGGGCTTGCCGAGGCAATTCCGGAAAAGCGCCGGAAGCGCATACCGGTGAAACTCCGACTCGCTGCCGCGGTTTTTCTGGACAGGAGGGGACGGACGCTTCTGCTTTCCCCGCCAAAACGCGAGAAAAACGAAAACGGCGGCGAAAAGTTGTCGCCGCTGTTCTCCCGGATGTGGCAGTTCCCCGCAATTCGCGTCCAGCAAAACGCTCGGGAGGAATTGCGAAGCCATTTGAAAAAAATCTTTGGCGCTGGCGCGAATG
>JBGOWC010000187.1:0-4839 GCA_041478415.1 Terriglobia bacterium | reverse complement strand
CGGCGGATTGACGTTGCCCCGCAGCAGGTGCTCGTCGCGCCGGGCTGCAAGATGGCTCTGGCTCTCGCCATGATGGCGCTCATCGAGCCGGGCGATGAAGTGCTCTATCCCGATCCCGGCTTCCCGATTTATCCCTCGTTCACGCGCGGCCTCGGCGCCGTGGCCGTGCCCTTCGGCCTGGTCGAAAAGAACCGCTTCCAGCCCGACGTGGACGAGATCGCCTCGAAAATCACTCCGAAGACCCGCGTCCTGATTTTCAATTCGCCGAATAATCCGACCGGCACCGTATTTACCGATTCCGCGCTCGAGCGCATCGCCGCGCTGGCCGCGAAGCATGACCTCTGGGTCATCGCCGACGAAATTTACGCGCGAATTCTTTTTTCCGGCGCGTACCGTTCGATCTGGTCGCTGCCGGGGATGGCGGAGCGCACCATCATCATTGATGGATTTTCCAAGAGCTTCGCGATGACCGGCTGGCGGCTCGGGTATGCCGTCGCGACCCTCGCCGTCGTGGACGCCCTCGATATGCTCGTACTGAACACGTTCACCTGCGCCGCGGAGTTTACGCAGGTGGCGGCAATCGAAGCGCTGCGCGATTCGACGAACGCCGTCGAGGCCATGGTCGCCGAATACCGCAAACGCCGCGATCTTTTCATCAACAAGCTCAATCGCATCCCCGGCTTCCGCTGCCTTTCGCCGGACGGCGCCTTCTACGCCTGGGTGAACATCGAAGAGACAGGTCTCCCGGCGGAGGAAGTGCAGAAGATTCTTCTCGAAGAAGCGGGAGTTGCCGGGATTGCCGGTGCGGCGTTCGGCGCCGAGGGCAAGAACTACCTGCGTTTCTCGCTCGTCAGCGCGCGGCACTTGCTCGAAGAGGCGCTCGAGCGCATCGAGCGCGTCTCCGTACGCTGGCGCGCCGCGGTCTCACGGTAGTCGTTCACTCGTCGCGAAGGTATTTTCCCGCCGCAGGCTCGACAAGACCGCAAGAATTGTGGAATAACTGTTGGCTTCGACGGAGACGCGAAAATGAAACGAGTCATACGATTTTTCTTCACACCAATCATTCTTCTGGCAGCGGCCGCAAACGCTTCCGCGCAGGCGAGGCCTCTCGCCGGTCCGGACGTTCCCAAGCTCTACGAAAAACTCCTGAAGCAGATTGATAAGATTCCGATTTACGACAACCACTCCCACGCGACATTCCCCAACGACATGGACATGGACGCCATGGCTTCACCGCCCGGGGAGAGCACGGTCCTGCGCCTGCGCGACACCAATCCAGAATTTGTTGCCGCGGCGAAGGCGCTCTTCGGCTATCCCTATGAAGATTTCGAGCCCTCCCACGCGAAGTGGCTGATTGACAAGAAAAAGGCCTGGGAGAAACAGGGCGGCACGGCCTATTTCGACGGAATCCTGGACAAGCTCGGCGTCGAAACGTGTCTCGCGAACCGCGTCGCGCTCGCTCCCTATCTCAATCCCAAGCGATTCCATTGGGTCTTCTTCGTGGATTCGTTCCTCTTTCCCTTCGACAACCGAGATCAGTCCGCCAGGAACGGCGACATGGGCGTCTATATTCCGCTCCAGGAGAAAGTTCTCGAGCGCTACAAGAAGCAGGAAGCCGTCAACGGAATGCCCGCCGATCTTGCCGGCTACGAAGATTTCGTCCGGCGCACGCTCGCCGACAATCAAAAACGCGGCGGCGTGGCCATGAAATTCGAAGCGGCCTATTTTCGCTCCTTGCATTTCGGCGATCCGCCGCGCGAACAGGCCGAAGCCGTTTATGCGAAGTATCGCGCGGGAGGCGCGCCTGCAAGCGAAGAATACACGCTGTTTCAGGACTACATCTTCCGCGTTCTGATCGATCATGCCGGGAAGCTCCGCCTGCCCGTGCACTTCCACAGCGCCGTGGGCATCGGCGACTACTTCAGCCTGCGGCGCGGCCATCCCCTGAATCTCGAAAACGTTTTGCGCGATCCGCGCTACAAGGACGTGCAATTCGTCCTCATCCACGGCGGCTATCCCTACACGCTGGACATGATCTGGCTGACCGCGGCGAAAAATGTGTACACCGATTCCTCGCTGATGGGTTATTACGTCTATCCCTCGGAGCTGAAAAATATTCTGAAGCAGTGGATTTCGCTTTACCCCGAAAAAATTCTCTTCGCCTCCGATGCGTTCCCATTCAATGAGGCGGTGGGAGCGGAAGAGACGTTTTGGGTCGCCGTGCGTTCGGCGCGGACCGCGGTAGCCGCCGCCCTCGCGGAACTGGTTTCGGAAGGCGCAGTCAGCGAAGACCGCGCGCTGGAACTCGCGCGGATGTATCTGCACGACAACGCCGCACGCCTCTATGGAGACATGAAATGACCACCGCGCCGCAACTGAAGCACACGAATTGGAAGGACGTCGCTCTCGAGCACCTGAATGCGCTGATTGATCGGCAAATGGTTGTCGGCGAAAAAATGATGCTGGCGCGCGTGCTGATGAAGAAAGGCGCGCACGTCCCCGAGCATCACCACCACAACGAGCAGGTAACTTACATTCTCGAAGGCGCCCTGAAGTTTGCCATTGATGGAAAAGAGATCGTCGTTCGCGCCGGCGAAGTCCTGTGCATCCCGCCGAACATGCCGCACGAGGCCTGGGCGGTCGAGGACACCGTGGACCTGGACGTCTTCATGCCCCCGCGCGAGGACTGGCTCGCCGGAACCGACGCGTATCTACGCCACGGCCGCTGAGATTTCTCTATAGATCGCTGAGCCGCAGTTGTGTGTCTGCGCTCGCCCACGCCGCGTCCAGTTGTCGCCGCACCCAGGCGGCGTCCACGTCGCGCTTTTGTGCTTTGAGGCTCTCCGCCAGACCGAAGAGCGAGCGCGGGTTGCGCGGATTTTTCTCCAGGTCTTCGCGGAAGATCTTTTCCGCGTCGGTCGCTCGGCCGGCCGCGAGCAATGCCGCGCCGAGCGATTCGCGCACCGGGTAATACCAGGTTGCCGGCTCGGAGTAGTTCAAAGCGTCCTGCAGCTTGACCGCCTCGCCCCAGTGTGCGATCGCGTCCTCTTTCTTGCCTTGTGCAGCTGCCATGCGTGCTTCAATCACGTGCCGGGCCACCGCGAATGCATCCTTCGCCGTGTTCAGCATGTCGAAGGAGGCGTCGGGAGGCATTGCCGCAACATCCGCCGCCATCCCATCGTGTTCCGCAGCCGCCTTCGCGGCATCGCCCCGCGCCGCAAAGGCCAGCGCGCGCCCGTAGTGCCAGAAGGCGTGCGTCCCGGCCAGCCCCTTTGCCGGTTCGGAGCGCTTCAAAATCTCGTCCCACTTACTGAACCGCGCATCCACCCAGATCGGCGTCAGGATAAATCCGTCCAGCATCGGCATCATGCTCGCGTGCGGCGCGAGTCGCGTCGCGAGCCCGTCGGCGGCCCTTCTCGCTTCGGCGTAGCGTCCGCCCATCGCCGCCGCCGCGGCCTCGAAGTGTTCGTTGTGGCTGTGGTACAGGAGGTCGTAGACGCTGCCCTCTTTGTCGGCCTTCGCCGCGTACTCCTTGTCCAGTTGCGCCGAAATTTCGTTGCTCTTCGCAGCCGCGCTGTAGTCTCCCGTGCGAATGTAAATGTGCGCCGGCATGTGCACCAGATGGCCGGCCTTGGGCACCAGCGTGTCCAGCCGGTGTGCGCTGGGGACCGCGCGCTCCGGATGCGCCGACGCCTCCACGGCATGAATGTAGTAATGGTTCGCGCCGGCGTGATCCGGCTGGCGCGCCATCACCGATTCCAGCACCCGCACGATCTCTTCGGTGTCTTCCGCAGGCTTGCCGTCGTGCGACCAGAGTTTCCACGGGCGCAGGTTCATGAGGCTTTCCGCGTAGAGCGTCGCCGCGTCCAGGTCGTCCGGATACTTCTTGGAAAGATCGCGCATCGCGTTCGCGTAATCCCGCGAGAGCCTTTTGTAGTCCGGCTTCGCATCGCCGGAATAGCGCACGGCCAGAGCGGCCACGTAGTCCTTTTCCACTTGCGGCGCGTTTCCGGCGAGCTTCAACGCTTTCTGGACTGTGTCATAGCCGAGTTTTTCACGCGCGGGGTCCACATCGAGGTTGTAGTTCGGGCCGACGGCCAGCGCGATGCCCCAGAGCGGCATCGGCGACGCCGGGTCGAGCTCTCCCGCGCGCTGGAACGCCCGCGCTGCTTCCTCGTGATTGAAGCCATAGATGAACGTCATCCCCTGGTCGAAATACGTTTGTGCGTCCTGATTTTTCGTCTGGATCGCGTGGTGCTGCCGGCCTACGGCCGTCAGCGAAAGGTCCGGAGGCCGTTCAGCGGCAGGTTTCTCTTGCGCCGCCAGGCCGAGAGAGAAACCAAGGAGTGTCATAAACGTACAGAATGCTTTGCGCATGAGATTTGCACCTCGCCTCGGATGAAATCTGCTCGCCACTATCGTGCTGAGTGAATCGGATTGTAAATCAATTCTGCGCGCCCGGCAAACGTGCGTAGATTCTGGTAGTGTCCTACTCTCAGCATGACAACCGCCGCGCCGAAATCACCGAAAGAGGTTCCTGAGCTTCCGGTCGAAACGCAGGCCGTACTTCCTGACGATCGTGTCGCCGTTGCCCTGCGCGGATTCGGGCCGTTCGGAATCCTCGCGATTCTCGTCATCCTCGCGGGGAATACGGTCATTCTGCCCTTCAGCGCCGTTCTGGTGCTGCTGTGGGCCTGGAGGTCGCGCACGCCATGGCGCGAGATTGGCTTCGTGCGGCCCGAGAGCTGGACACGCACCATCGCCGTCGGCATCGTTTTCGGCAGCGCCTTCAAATTCCTGATGAAGATGATCGTGATGCCGCTTCTCGGCGCCGATCCG
>JBGOWC010000028.1:0-11058 GCA_041478415.1 Terriglobia bacterium | reverse complement strand
TGCAGAGAATCGTCGACAATTTGAGTCTCTATCCGGAACTGCGCGGAAAACGCTCCGATCAGGACATTATCCAGATGATGCAGAAGTCGACGACCATCGAGGTTGTCAATCCGGGCGACCGGCGCCTGAGCGCATTCCGTATCGCGTATTACTCGCAGAATCCTCAAGTCGCGGCAAAGGTCGCCAACGAACTGGCTGCCCAGTTCATCGAAGAGAACATGAAAGCCCGGCTGGAGCAGTTCAACGGAACCGCGGAGTTTCTAGACAGCGAATTGCAACAGACCAAGCAACAGTTGGAAGCGAAAGAGCAGGAGCTGCAACGGATCAAAAGCCAGTTCGTTTTGGACCTGCCGGAATCAAAACAGTACCACCTCGAAGCACTCAATAGTCTCCGCACACAGCAGCGCACGGTGCAGGATCGTATCAGCCGGGACCAGCAGCAGAAGACGATGTTTCAGGCGTATGCCCCGACGGTTGATCTCGACTCAGCCGCCGGATCTCCCAGTGTGTCACCCATGCAGGCGCGCATTCAGAAGCTGGAAGCTCAACTCTCGGACCTGCGCGCACGTTACGGTACGAAGCACCCCGATGTGCGCAAAGTGGGAGCAGAGCTTTCCGACTTGCAGGCAAAGGCAGCCGAAGAAGAAAAGCAGCGGCCCGTCGTGGTGCAGGCGCCGCCCCCCGTTTCTCGCCGGCCGAACAATCCGGTTATTGAAGCGGAAACGCAGAAGCTCGATCAGGATATTGCCGAACAGACCAAATTGGAGACGCAGCTCGAGGAACAGATCAACATGCACGTGAGCAAACTGGAGCGCGGGCCGGTATTTGAGCAACAGATGGCGGGATTGATGCGCGATTACGACAGTCTGCGCTCACATTATTCCAGTCTACTGGACAAGAAGCTGTCCGCTAAGATGGCCAGCGAACTCGAGGGTCGACAAAAGGGAGAGCGGTTCGTCATTCTGGACCCGGCTCCCGTTCCGCTCCGGCCGTACGGACCCAATCGGCTATTGATCTGTTTCGCGGGATTGTTCGCGGGTGTCGTTTCTGGAATCGTGCTTGCGGTTCTGGTCGAATTCAGCGACGAGTCAGTGCGCACAGAAAAAGAAGCCGCGAACATACTCGGCAAACCCGTTCTTGCCGGCATTCCGCAGATTCTCGATAACGAAACGCGACGCTCGTACCGATTGCGCTTGGGGGCGGTTTTCGCGGGAACGATTGTTTCGTCCACGGCGTTTGGGTACCTCATCTCGATCTTTTCGGCTTCGCTTTTCTAACATGTACACACAGTATTACAAATTAAAGGAAGAGCCGTTCCTGCTGACACCGGATCCCCGGTTTCTGCACCTGGCGCAACCGCACCGGGATGCGCTGACCACCCTTCTGGAGGGTGTGCTAATGCGGCGGGGTTTGATGCTCTTCACCGGTCCGGTCGGCACGGGCAAGACGACCCTCTTGCATACAGCCCTGCGCATTCTTTCTGAAAAGCTGGTCGCAAAGAATCAACTTCGCTCGGCTTTCATTTTCATGCCCACGATGGCCCGGGACGAATTTCTCGAGGCGGTGCTGGAAGAATTTGAAATCCCGTGCGCGGGGATGAGCAAGCCCCGGCGTCTTCAGGCGCTGCACCAGATGCTGCTCGAGACGCACCGTCGAAACGGCGCTGCCGTTCTGATTCTCGATGAGGCGCATCTCTTTAGTCCAGAGCTTCTTGAAGAGGTTCGTCTCCTGAGCAATGTGGACACCTACGGCGGCAAGCTTCTGCAGATAATTCTGGCGGGCCAACCGGAAATCCTGGAACTTCTTCGTCGCCGCGAGCTGGCGGCGCTCCAGCAGCGCATTGCCAGCAGGTGTTCGTTGCGCCCCCTGAGCTTCGTGGAAGTACGCAGTTACATAATGGAGCGGCTACATGCCGCAGGGCTGCGCGAAGCCTCACCGTTCACGGGCCCTTCTCTGGAGGGCATCCACCGCGTGACGGGTGGAGTCCCTCGCTTGATCAACTTGGTTTGCGACACGTCCCTTACGATCGGATTCCGCACCCAGCGGCAGATGGTCGAGCCGGATATGGTCGAAGAAGCCGCACACAGCCTCAGCCTGGAGGCAGTGGCGCATCCCTTGACCGCAGAGCGGAACACGCGTGAAGTCCCGGTCCCTGAGAGTACCTCTTCCCCCTCTTTCCAGTCCGCCGTTGATCTGTTGATTCAGGCAATGAAGAACAATCGCCATGCGGCACGGGAGTCATAAACGATGAGCCGTTATTTCAACGAATTGAAAAAAGCGGAACAATGGTCGGAGCAAGAGACTAGTCGGAACCTGGATCTCGAGCAGATCGTGCAAAACGTCCGCCAGGCGGAAGGCATATCAGAAGATCTGGCGGACACACGATTGGGCAGCGCCCGAGTTTTGACCCTGCCGGAAAAGTGCCATGCGCCACTGCTGACCCGTAATGATGACCAGGTTGGCGTGGCGGCAGAGTCCTACCGCATGTTGCGTACACGGCTCTTGCGCATCCAGGCCGCCCAGGGATTGCGGTCTATCGTGATGAGCAGCGCCCTGCCCGGCGAGGGGAAGACGCTCACCACTCTGAATCTTGCTCTCTGTTGCACGCAGATTCCGAATGCCCGTGTGCTTGTGGTGGATGCGGACTTCCGCACACGCGGCCTCACGCGTCTTATCGGAGATCCCTCCGGGCCGGGATTGAGTGAGATACTTTCCGAACAGGCCGCTTTCGAAGAGGCTGTTCATGCGGTCGGCCAGTCCAATCTGTCCGTGATCGGAGTGGGCGGAGCTACGAGGTTGCCGGCAGAAGCGTTTTCGACGCAACGCTGGAAAGACTTCGTAGGCTGGGCCAGTGAGACCTTTAAGCTGGTACTGATCGATTCTCCGCCGATTCTGCCGCTGGCCGATTTTGAACTGATCAGTGCTGCCTGCGACGGCGTGATGATGGTTGTCCGCGCGGGTGTCACCCAGCGCGAGATTCTACGCAAGGCGGCTTCGCAGGTTGATAGCCGCAAACTCCTTGGTTCCATTTTCAATGTCACTCAGGCCGACCAGCATGCCGGGTATCCCGGCTACTCACTCCAGCCCAGATCGGCATCGAACGGCGCGAGACAGAAATAGAAAGTGCTTCGCAGGGCACGGTTCCTCCGGGAGAGGCCACGGCGAACCATCTTGATCCGAGGCTAAGGTATGCAGAATGTATCCGAATCTTAAAATTCAAATCTTCAAGCTTGGTCTTCGCCAGAATCATCTGGCGAAGGATCTCGGTATTGATGAGACCCTTCTCAGCAAGATCATTCACGGGTATCGCGAACCCACTCAGGCACAGCGTCTCTCTCTCTCTGAATACCTGTCCGTAGCGGAGGATTGGCTGTTTGAAAGATACGACGTGACCCTGCTCGCTCGCGGCAATGGACACGCCGAGCCGGGTGTGGGACCCAAGAATGAACAGTCCTAGCATCACGATCCCTCCCCCGCCTTTCACGCCCTCCGCGAGCAGCGCACCGCGCGCTGAGGTGCGCATGCTTGATGCGCGCCAAGCCAAGCATTGGGACGATTTTGTGTGGCGCCAGCCCTCGTCCACCTTCTTCCATCTGACCGGGTGGATGCGTGTCATTCAGAAAACCTTTGGCTACCGTCCTCGCTATCTGTATTCCACGCGTGGCGAACGGATCACCGGGGTGCTGCCGCTGTTCGAAGTTTCCAACTGGATTCTGGGGAGATGTCTGATATCGACTCCGTTCGCCGTGTATGGAGGCATCTGCGCCGAGGACCAAGATTCCCATGATGCCCTTGTGGCCGCGGCGCGATCTCTCGCTCACGCCGAAGAAGTGGAATATCTGGAACTGCGACAGCGGGCTGGGGGTCCGCTCCAGGATTTTCACCGGAATCCCCTCTACGTCTCGTTCAAGGGAACTCTGGATCCGGATCCCGAACTGATGCTCAAACGTCTGCCGCGGGATACCCGCTATATGATCCGAAAAGCGGAGAAAAACTCCCTGCGCTTGGAGCGTTCACTCGAAAAAACGGGTCAGGTTTACGACCTCTTCACGCAAAGCATGCACCGCCTGGGCACACCTGTCTTTCCTCGGCGTCTGTTTGTAAACCTTGTGGAGGAGTTTAGGGAGCTGGCCGACGTACTGCTGGTTCTCTCGCCCCTCGGACCCGTGTGCGGCGTACTCTCCTTCCGGTTTCGGGACACTCTTCTGCCCTACTATTCGGGAGCGAACCCCGAGGCGAATTCGCTGGCGGCCAACAATTTCATGTACTGGGAGCTGATGAAGTACGGCGCTGCGGAGGGGTTGCGCATTTTCGATTTTGGCCGCAGCAAGAAGGGGACCGGAGCCTACGCCTTCAAGAACCAATGGAACATGCAGGTCGACGAGCTCAACTATCAGATCCATCTGGTGCGCCGGGAAACCCTGCCCAACTTCAATCCGTTGAATCCGAAGTTTGAGCGGGCCGTACGGTTTTGGAAACGCCTGCCGCTCGGAGTGGCCAATCTCTTGGGTCCTCACGTTGTTAGGTGGTTCCCATGAAGATACTGCTCCTGGCGCATCGAGTACCGTTCCCGCCAGACAAGGGCGAAAAGATCCGTGCCTACCATGAACTCCGGAGCCTCGCGGAGAAGCACACGATTGATCTTTTCGCATTTGCCGAGCAATCGGAAGAGAACGAGGCGCGACGCGGCTTGCGCGGCCTGTGCCGCCGCATAGAGCTTCGGCAGCTCGGACACACCGGCGCGTATCTCCGCGCGGCGCGCAACCTCGCCGCAGGAAAGCCATTCACGACGGGATTCTTCTATTCAAAGCCGTTTGCGGAGCAGGTCCGACGAGCGCTTGCGAGTGAGCGGTACGACCTCATCTTTGTGTACTGCTCGGCAATGGCGCAGTACGTGCCGCAGCCGGCGCCCGCACCGGTAGTCATAGATTTTGTGGATAGCGACGCCGCGAAGTGGGGCCAATATGCTCGCGTAGCGTCTTTTCCCAAATCCTGGATCTACAAGCGTGAAGCAAGGATTTTCGGCGACTATGAGCGCAAGCTCGCCGCAATGTCCGCGTTCGGAATTGTCTCCACTCCACTGGAAGCCGAAGCTATCGATCCTCAGCACCGGTGGAACTTACGAGTTCTCGAAAACGGTGTGGCTGTACCTGCGACCGTCGAGTTGGCCCAGGTGCCGCCGGGAATCCGTTCCCTTTCCCCGTATGTTGTTTTCGTCGGCCAGATGGACTACCTGCCGAATGTCGATGCCGCTGAGTACTTCGCGCGAGAAATCTTGCCGCGAGTGCGTGCGTCGCATCCGGAAATTAACTTTCTAATTGTGGGCCGCAACCCCGCTCCCCGAGTGAGGAAACTCGCGACTCATCCCGGGGTGGTGGTCACTGGCGCTGTACCGGAGATTTGGCCGTACCTGGAATCTGCGGTGGCGGCTGTCGCCCCATTCCGGATTTGCCAGGGCGTACAAAATAAGATTCTAGAAGCTCTCGCGATTGGCCTTCCCGTGGTGAGCACTTCGCGGCCGGCGCGGGCGATCGGTGCCACCGATGGAGAAACCCTGTTGGTAGCGGATACACCCGAAGAATTCGCGAGATGCGTTGTGAATCTTCTCGACGACCCGGATGCGCGCGCTCGCTTTGCCCGAGGAAGAGAGTTTGTGCGCCGCCGATTTGACTGGGATACCAATCTGGACCGCCTCGAACGCTGGTTGTGCGAGCTGGGTGGCGAAAGGGCAATGCGTGCCGGAGTCGAACAAAATGCCGCTGCTCGCTGAGCAGACTGTCCGGCCGAACGCGGAGCGGGAGAGCGTGTCAAGCGCGGGCACCCGACCGCGTTCTCCCTACACGGTCGCGGAGAAATCGCGCGAACGGCTTCGTGTTTTGCATGTTCTAAACCACCTGGACACGGGTGGAACCGAGTACGGAGTCTTGAAACTGATGAGCGGGTTGTCTGGAGATATTTTCGAACAGCGAATCTGCGCCCTGCGTGGCGCACGGGCAGAACTGGCTGCCTCGACGCAGCTCGCCGGGAAAGTTTTTGAAGCTGGATTGGACCGTGATGGCGCACACTTTGCGTTGGCGAAGTTGGCGCGGATATTCCGCGCCTGGCGTCCACACATCGTCCACGGGCGCAACTGGGGAGCGATCGAAGCAGTGGCTGCCGCGCGGCTCGCTCGCGTGCCTGTGGCAATCCATAGCGAACACGGCTATGAGCTCGACATGTTGGCGGGCCTCCCTCTGCGCCGCCGCATCATGCGGCGGGCCGCCTATGGAATGACGGATGCCGTCTTTTCCGTCACCCGCGAACTCAGCGTGTTTCACACGCGGCAGGCGTGGTGCTCCCCCGAACGGATCCGCACGATTTACAACGGCGTGGATACAACTCGGTTTGCTCCGCGGCCCGAACAGCGCCTCAAGTTTCGCGAGCAGTTCGGTCTTCCGGAGACAGCCTTCGTTATCGGCACCGTGGGGCGGCTCGTGCCGATCAAGGATCACTCGACGCTGCTGCAAGCTGGTTCTCATCTCGTGCGGAGCGGGATCGACGTCCATGTGGTCATCGCGGGCGCTGGTCCGGAGAAAGACAGGATTCAGCGTGAGGCCGCCGACTTGGGCAAGCGCGCCCGATTGTTGGGAGGATGCGATGCGGTTCCCGATCTGCTGAATGCGCTGGATGTATTCGTTCTTCCTTCCATCTGCGAGGGCATGTCCAACACGATCCTCGAGGCCATGGCGTCAGCCCTGCCGGTTGTGGCCACGCGCGTTGGCGGCAATCCAGAGCTGGTCGAGGATGGCAGGACTGGATGGCTCTTCGCAGCGCGTGACGCAGAAGATCTTTCTGCGAAGCTCGAAAGACTCGCTGCGAGTGCCGATCTTCGCCAGGAGTTTGGCACAGCAGGGCGTGGCCGCGCCCTGGCAGAATTCAGCCTCGAAGATATGCTCCGGCACTATCAAGACCTCTATCTTTCGCTTGCCGCGCGGCGCGGCTTGCGCGTGACAAGGTGATACGGCGCCATGTGCGGCATTTGCGGAATATTTGAGTATGAACGCCGGGAACCTTTTTCCCGGCAGCTCATCGAGCGGATGAGTGAGACCCTCCTCCATCGCGGGCCGGATGACGGCGGCTTTTATCTCGGCGAAGGAGTCGGCTTCGGTTTCCGCCGACTGAGCATTATTGACGTCCAAGGCGGTCACCAGCCCATTGGCAACGAAGATGGCTCGATCTGGGTGATGCTGAACGGCGAGATTTACAACTACCTGGAGCTCCGCCAGGAGATGGAATCCAAAGGCCACAAGTTTGCCACACGGTCCGACACGGAGACCATCGTCCATCTCTATGAAGAGTATGGTGAAGATTGCATTGCGCGACTCCGCGGCATGTTCGCAATTGCGCTCTGGGATTCGCGCCGCCGGAGGCTTCTGCTCGCGCGAGACCGCGTTGGCAAGAAGCCTTTGTTCTATGCGAAAGATGGCAAACGCATTCTCTTCGGCTCCGAACTCAAGGCATTGCTGGCCGGCAACAATTTTTCTCGCGATGTCGACCCGCAGGCCCTCTCGGACTATTTTTCTCTTGGTTACGTGCCCGCACCTAAGACGATCTACCGTGCGGTGCGCAAGATTCAGCCCGGACATTACCTGGTCGTCGAGCGGGGCACGCTTCGCGAAGCGTCGTACTGGGATTTGAGCTTTGCAGAGACGGACAATTTCAGCGAGGAGGAATGGTGCGAGCGCATCAGGCATGCGCTCTACGAAGCCACGCGCATCCGCTTGATGAGCGATGTTCCGCTGGGCGCGTTCCTGAGTGGGGGCATTGACTCCTCGGCCGTCGTGGCGACGATGAGCCAGTTGATGAACCGACCGACGACGACCTGTTCCATTGGCTTTGAGGAGAGGGAGTACAACGAGGCGGATTATGCGCGGCAGGTCTCGCAACAGTTTCGAACGGACCACCACGAGGAGATTGTCCGGCCCGACGCAGCCTCGATTGTAGACAAACTGGCATGGCATTTTGACGAACCCTTCGCCGATTCCTCTGCCATTCCCACCTATTACGTTTCCTCGGTGGCTCGCCGGGAGGTGACCGTGGCGCTCGGCGGAGACGGAGGCGACGAGAACCTTGCCGGGTACCGCCGCTACGTGTTTGATCAAATTGAGAATCGCCTTCGGCGATTTGCCCCGCTGGCTCTTCGCCAGACCGTGTTCGGGCCGCTTGGGCGCCTGTATCCTGCGATGGCTTGGGCTCCGCAGGTCTTTCGTGCCAAGGCAACCTTTCAGAGTTTGTCGCGTGGGCCGCTCGAGGGATATTTCAATTCTGTCTCGATCTTCCGGCCCCACGAAAAACCGCGCCTGTTCACATCTGCTTTTCACGGGGTGCTCGGCGGCTACGATTCGATCGAGGTTTTGCGCCAGCATTACGACCGCGCCGGAACCACTGATCAGCTTTCTCGCATCCAGTATGTTGACATCAAGACGTACCTCCCCGACGACATCCTGACCAAGGTGGATCGCATGAGCATGGCGGTGTCGCTCGAAGTTCGCGCGCCCCTGCTTGACCATCATTTCATGGAGATGGTCGCGCGCATGCCGTCATCGCTGAAACTCCGCGGCCGGGAAACCAAGTACATTTTTAAAAAGGCGCTATCGCCCATCCTCCCCCAAGATATCTTGTACCGGCCAAAGCAGGGATTCGCGGTACCGCTCGACCGATGGTTTCGCAACGAACTCAAGGAAATGGCCCAGGCGACTATTTTCGGCACTGACGACGGCATCCTCGATCGGGGTTACCTGAAGAAGATTTGGAACCAGCACCAGAACAAGTCATTCGATCGGTCCGCATATCTGTGGGCCGTGCTGATGTTTCGCAAGTGGCAGCAATCGTCTACCGAAGGGGCGAAGCAATGAGCGGCATCTGCGGCATGTGCGAACTCGGGGCGCCGCTGCGCAAGGAACTTCTCTTGCCAATGCTTTCCGCGACGGCGCTGCCCGAGGATGCAGTTGGCGAGCCGGCCGGGCGCACGGGCGTGCTCATGGGCGCAGCCTCGCGATGGACGGGGCAAGAGGTCGCGGCGATCCCGGGCGTGATCTTGGCCCTCGACGCCGATCTTCTCCACACGGATACCTGGGCGGCACGTCTCGAAAACGGGGGCCTGAACTGCAGTTCGATGACTCTCGCCGAGCGAGTTGCCCGGCTTTACTTGCTGCGCGGCATGGATTTCCTGAACGATCTCGATGGTTCGTTTTCGCTTGCGCTGTGGGATGAGAAGGCACGGCGCTTGATCCTGGCCATCGACCGAATGGGAATCGGGAGCTTGCACTGGCGCGCCGAGGGAGATCGGCTCTTGTTCGCTACACGCGCCGGCGCCATTTGTGCCGCGCAACGAGACCCGGTGGAGGCTAATCCCGTCGCGCTGATGCAGTACCTGCTCTTCAGCGTTGTCCCGGCGCCGCTTGGCGCGTACCGAGGCCAGGAAAAGCTGCGCCCCGGCCACTGGCTGGCATTTGAGGACGGACGGGTGACGCAGCACTGCTACTGGGATGTGGACTACCGCGAGCAGCGCGTAACCGACGAACGCCACTGGATTGGGGAGTTGCGCGAGGGGATCCGCAGTGCCGTCCATCGCCACTTGGATGGCTGCGCAGCCGAATCCGTGGGAGCGTACCTGAGCGGTGGCACGGACAGCTCCAGTGTCGTCGCATTTCTTTCCGAACGATTCTCTCCGGCTAACTCGTATTCGATTTTTTTTCGTGAAGACGCCTACAGCGAAATCGGCTACGCCCGGATAGCGGCAGAGAAGTTCCGAACGCGACATCATGAGTATTGTCTTAAGCCAGGAGACGCTTTCTCCGCTGTTCAGGCTGTCATCCGGCATTACGATGAACCATTTGCGAATTCTTCCGCGATCGGGGCCTACTACTGCGCGCGGCTTGCTCGGGAAACCGGCGTCAGCACGCTGCTCGCGGGCGACGGGGGAGATGAGGTGTTCGCCGGTAATGAGCGTTACGCCAGTGACCGCCCATTTGCGCTATACCACGCGCTGCCCCGCTGGCTGCGAAGCGGCTTAGTGGAACCGTTCGTGAAGTTGCTCCCGGAAAACGGCGGACCGCTGAGCCTCCCTCGGCGGTACGTGCGCCGCGCCTCGATCCCAAATCCGCGGCGGCTTTTCTCTTATGGTCTGTACCTGACGCTGCGGCCTGAAGAGGTGTTTGAACCCGGTTTCCTCGAACAGGCGCCGCCGGAACACTGGATGGCGGTTGCGGACGCTCACTATGCCGCCCCGCAGAACACGAGTGAGCTCAATCGGCAAATGTATCTGGACCTGAAACTCATCCTGGCCGATAACGACCTGCGGAAAGTTTCCGGGACAGCAGAAATCAGCGGCGTTCGGGTCCGCTATCCCCTGCTGGACAGACGCCTGGTGGAACTCACCGCTAGCATCCCCTCGGGCCTAAAGATGAAGGGGTTTAAGAAACGCTACATCTTCAAGAAAGCGATGCAGGGGATCCTGCCGGAACACGTGCTAAATAAGAAGAAGCACGGTTTTGGTGTGCCGCTGAGCCAATGGTTCTTGCAGGATGCGCAGCTCCGCACCCTGCTTGAGGATGTGCTCTTCGATTCGCGCACCCGGCAGCGCGGCTATTTCCGGCCCGCGTTTCTCGATCGGCTGGCGCAGCTGCACCGTGAGGACCACACGGCGTATTACGGAGAGGCAATCTGGTACGTAGTGGCGCTCGAGCTGTGGCACCGGCAACATCTGGAGTCCTGGAAAGCGAGTTTCTGTGATCGCTGAGACAAAACCCGCTGGGCCGATGGTCCCCCGGAGCACCGGGCTCGGCAGGCGCATCCGTCCTCGATGGCGCGAATGGGCGGCGAGTGCATTGCTCTATTCCGGCGCACTCAGTCTGGCCCGCCGCCTTACCCGCGATCGGGAGTGGCGCCGTGAGAGCTCTGACAAGCGTGCCCGCCTGCACCGTATCGCAGGCCCGCGCTTCGTCATCCTGTGTTACCACCGCGTCGGAGCTGAGGGCGTTCCGTTCTACTCCACCTTGCCGCCGGCGGTCTTCGAAG
>JBGOWC010000088.1:0-7193 GCA_041478415.1 Terriglobia bacterium | reverse complement strand
GGTGAGGCCGTCTTTCAATTCGAGATTCCATTTGCCTTTCTCTTTTCCCCAGCGGAATCCAACGCTGCCCAGGGGCATCTTCGGCCGGCCTTCGACCGCATCCCACATCAGGAATTTCCAATCGCCGTTTTCGATGCCCTGGTAGGCGGCCAGCCGGTTCGCCCGGAGCAATTGTCCGGCGCGACATTCGCCTTCGGTTTCGTGCAATTCCACCAGGTAAGGCGCGTCTGTGTACTTCTTCGTGTATTCGAGGAAGTAGGGAGTCTGCTTTTCGTGGTGAAATTCCTTGAGCAGGACGTGGTTCGCGGCCATCCACCACGCGCCATCCTGACCGGCATTCACCCGCACCCACTCGTCCGCGTACTTTGCCACCTGGCTGAAGTCCGGCGCGAAAACCCACATCTTGCTCCCGTTGTGACGGGCTTCGGCGGCGAAGTGGCAGTCCGGGGTACGGGTCATGTTGAGGTTTGACCCCGCCACCGCGAGCAACTTCGCGTTATACCAGTCGGCCGATTCATGAACATCGGTCTGCTCGCCCCATGTCTCCGGAGAAGCGGAGGGAAGATCGCAATACCAATCGTAGAAAGAGAGCGACACCCCGCCCATCAATTGCAGGAATCGCGCACCGGACGCGTAGCTGATCATGGACATCGCGGGAATCGGCGAGAAACCTGCCACGCGGTCCGGCCCGTGTTTGCGAACCGTGTAGACACAGCTCGCCGCAATCAGTTCGAGCACCGTGTCCCAATCGGCCCGACGGAAACCGCCCTTGCCGCGCGCCCGCTGCCATCGCTGTCGCGCCTCCGGGTTTTCGACCAGCGATTGCCACGCTTCGACGGGATCCTCGAACTTTTCGCGCGCCTGTTTCCACAGGTCCATCATTGCGCCGCGCATGTACGGGTATTTCACGCGCAACGGGCTGTAGAGGTACCAGGAATAGGAAATGCCGCGCTGGCAGCCGCGTGGCTCATAGGGCGGAAGGCCCGCTTCGAGCGACGGATAATCGAGCCCCTGCATTTCCCAGGTGACGATTCCGTCCTTCACGTAAATCTGCCACGTACATCCCCCCGTGCAATTCACGCCGTGCGTGCTGCGGACGATTTTGTCGTGCTGCCAGCGGTTGCGGTAAAACTCCTCCCAGCCGCGCGACTGCGGGGTGATTTCGTCTTTGATCCAGCTCACTCCATTCTTGCGTTTCATTCCGCACCTCGCTGCGCCGTTCTTACCAAGGTCCGCCGGACAGACCGAAAACGCCCTCGCCAGATCCAGCCCATCAGCGCCAGGCTGAGAGAGACTCCGGCGAAACCCGCCAGAAAGAAATTGAATTGCGTGCTCGAATCGGCCGGTTGCGATCGCCGGGAGGCATCCTCGAATACCGCAAGCAACGGCAGGATTTCTTCGGATTGAAGCTGATGCTTGCGGAAAACCGCCTGCATCGTCGGTGTCGCAGGCGCAGAGAGCCACGTGCCGGCGGCCTTTCGCCCACCGAGCCGCTCGTAAACCAGCGTGAGGTCCGGACCCAGCCTTCCGCCTCCCAAGCCGTTCATCGTTCCCAGCGTGTGGCAGGAAATACAGGGCGGTCCTTCCTGGCTAAGTTTCCGTTCACCACCGAAGAGCTGCATGCCGATCATCACATCGCCGGCTGTGAAAGGCCGGTCGCTGATGCTCACGCCGGCAAAACGTGATTTCGAGAGTTTTGATTCTTGCTCGATCATATCCAGCAGCAACTTCGCCATCTGCGGCGTTATCCCGGGGACTGCCGGCATCACGACGCCCCGGGCGTCCTGCTGCAACTGCAGGGCATAGGGATCGCCGCCATCCAGCACGGCTTTGGGGTTCTGTACGAAGCGCTCAAGCCAAGCGCGGTCTTTTTGCTTCGCGACGTCTTTCAGGTCGGGCCCGGTGAGCCGCCCTCCGCCGATGGTGTGGCAACTCGTGCAATTCTGCTGGAAGAAATCAGCAGGCTGTTGCGCGGAGACAGTCAGCGGATGAAATCCCAGCGAGAGGAGAATACCCAGCAAGAATCGGGGCTTCATCACGACTCCTTCCTCTCACGGCTCCCGCCGACGGTTGCGACCGTCCGATCCAGTCCAGGCAACCGCGGGACAACTTGGCCCGACCGTTCACGCAAAGTGCGCACAAGATCAGCAAGCGTCGTTTTCTCCAGAAGGTCACGAATCGCTGTGTGAAGAGGAATCCAATCCTTATGGAGTGGGCAGGGATTTTCTTCCGAGCAAACGCCCAAGCCGAGTACGCATTCATCCGATGCTTTCGCTCCCTCCATGGCTTCAATCAGCGACGCCAGCGTGATGGCCTCCGGAGCCCGTCCCAACTCGATGCCCCTCCCGGGACCTCGGAATGACCGGACCATCCCCGCGCCTGTCAGCCGTTGGAGAATCTTCGCCAGGTACGCCTCGGAGGCGCCGACATGGGCGGCGATTTCATGAACGGGAGAAAGTTTTCCGGGGGCCTGCTGGGCGAGGAATAGCGTCGCCCGGATGGCGAGTTCGGAGGCGTGTTGGAAGAGCATCCGCGTGCGCTCCTATACACGAATTATGGACCTTATATTCCTGTATTAAGCGCTTGTCAAGTACCAATTACAGAAAAATGAGGCTTGCCCGTCTTTCTAGGCATATATAAGGGGACTAACTGTAGGTCTTGACGATGGGATTCAATATGGGAATAATGGAGTCGGTAATCCTGTATGATCTATACCAAGCCCTGCGAATATGCCATTCGTTCCCTGGCCTACCTCGCTTCTGCACCCCAGGGCGCCGCCCGCGCTGAGGAAATCGCGCGGGCCGAGGGCCTTCCGGCACCTGTCCTAAGCAAGATCTTGCAGGAATTGACTCGAAAGGGACTTCTCGAATCGCGGCGGGGGCCCGGCGGGGGATTCCGGCTGGCTCGCCGCCCGCAACTCATCACGCTTCGGGATGTGGTGGCTGCCACCGATGGGCTCGACCAGTTTCTTGAATGTGCCGTGGGACTGGAGCGATGTTCGGACGATTCACCCTGCCCGCTTCACGATCGGTGGAAACACCTGCGAGCGCGCTTTCTGGAATATCTCGAGACGACCACGCTCGACGAGATGGCGCGCGCCGTCGCGCGCAAGAAGCAACTCATTACGCGCGAAAAAAAGCGCTCCCGCTCGTAACACAGGACCAAACCTCTGGTTTCAGCGGGCTCGGCGTCGCAAGATGTCCTCCGCCCAACACAATGCCGCCATGGCCCGGGGGAAGCCGATGGTCGTCAGTGTGAGGAGAATCGTGTGCCGGATTTCCTCGGGCGAGATGCCAGCGGCCTTAGCGTTGCGCACCGCGGAATGAAGCGCGCCCTCCGACTGCGCCGCCGCGGCAATCGCCACTTTGACGATGCGCCGAGTACGCTCGTTGAGCGGACCCGCATCGTGACATGCCTCTCCCAGTTTTTCAAAGTTCTTCCAGATGGCTGGATAGGACTTCCGCAATCTTTGCACGGGCGAAGGCAGTTTGGATTTCATTTCGTCTCCCTCAGCACTTCTGGTAGAGGATTCCGCCTGAGGATACTCCGATTCCTGTGCCGCGCAAATCCCACCGAAACCCGCCAGCGCGCAACTCGCATTCGGCACAACTCTTAGGGAATGCCTCGATGAAATTCCTTGAGGCATCCCCACAACGAGCGGCTCTTTCTGCGCGTGACTTGGCTCGCGCCATGGCAGCTCTCCTGAATTCAGACCGCGGCGCCTTCCATTTCCACCGCACGGGGGAAAAGAATATTGTTTTCAAGGTGCACGTGCATGTGCAGGTCGGCCTCAAACGCTTGGAGCGATTCATAGAGTTCGCGATAACGCTGGCAGGCATCGGTCGGCACGGCGTAGCTACGGCTCGTTTCACGCAGCGCACGCAAGAGATCACCCGCAGCATCGTGCTCCTGCATCATGGCGTGGATCGGATTGCGCACGGTCTGGAAGAAGGGAGGCTCCAGAGTTTCGCTTCCCTCGGCCGAACGCTCCAAGGCCTCGATATAAGGAAAGAGGATCATTTCCTCTTTCTGCATGTGCATGGTCATTTCGTGTCCCAGATCGAGAAAGAGCGTTTCGATCTCTGCGATTTCGGGATGGTTCGTACCGTGCTTCCCTTTCACTTTCGCCAGCAGGGTTTGCATACGCGGGATCGCT
This sequence comes from Terriglobia bacterium, assembly GCA_041478415.1. Lineage (GTDB taxonomy): Bacteria > Acidobacteriota > Terriglobia > Acidiferrales > UBA7541 > Acidiferrum. Next base: position 3,037 of record JBGOWC010000088.1, on the reverse strand, counting down.
TCGCGAACGTACCGGTGATGCTTTCCGACGATATGCCGTGTCAACTCGCCCAGCGGCGCCGAGGTCCAGTTCGTATCCGCGGGTCCCACCTGCTCCTTGTTTTCGCGGAGCCGCTTCAAAATCTCCTCTGCGGATACATCCGAATGCGCGCAGGCGTCATGCAGTGACTTGCCTCCGCCGCAGCAGTAATCCACGCCGGCCTCCTCCAGGATCCGCCTGGCACCCGGATTCGAGAGGACAATCTCTTTCACTTTTGTTTCGCTATTGAAATTCATCGTCGCCTCCACAATACCTCGTAATTGTGAACGAGGGCACGCGAGGGCACAGTGACCAAAGTCACTACCGGGTTAGGAGGTGTGTTCAGTTTTCGGGGGATTATTCGGCCGCGCTTTGCTCGCGCTTCAGTCCCGCCATATCTCTTACAACAATCTTGCGGCCGTCCACTTCCAGAAACCCTTCGGCCTGGAGCCGGCTTAGGTTTCGCGAAACTAACTCCCGGACGGTGCCCAGTTCTCCTGCGAGATCCTGATGGCTCATTGCCAATTCCACCCGCACTCCTTCTTTGGACGGTGTGCCTCCCGCTTCTGCGAGCCGCAGGATCAGGGCAATCAGCCGCTGCCGCACGGTTGTGAAGGACAACTCTTCAATGATCCCGACCAGCCGGCGCAGTCTCGACCCGACCACCGCAATGACTTTCAGCGCCACATCCGGGTGCTCGCGACAAAAGTTCTGGAAATCCTTGCGCGAGATGAACAAAACCTCGGTGTCCTCCGAGGCCGACGCGGCGGCCGGATAGTTGCCTCCATCAAAAACCGGCAGCTCCGCGAACGAACTGCCTGGCCCCTCGACGGCCAGCACTTGCTCGCGGCCCGACGGCGACAACTTGAAAATGCGAATCTTCCCCGACGCGACGAGGAACAGCCCTGTGCAGGCGTCACCTTCGCCAAACAAGAGCTCGCCCCGCTGAAAGCGTCGTTTCATCACCCGCGGGGCCAGCGCGTGCATCTCTGTTTCCGTGAGACTCGCAAACAGGGGTGTTTTTCGCAGAATGGCTTCCGATCCTTCACTCATGACCACGCTCCGTGCGCCGCTTATCTTGCCGTGTCAGGCAACCTGCCCGACGCGCTGATTCTACAAGCGTTTCGGAGCGCAACAAAAGTGGGTGCTCGTGACGAGACTTGCCCTCACGCTGGCGCTCGCGTATCGCGAGCGCCGATGAGCGATAAGTTCGCGAACCCACGTAATCCGATGAAAAATGAATGAACCCGTTTCGAAGAGACAACGTACTGCGTTCTTGCTACGATTCGCTGAAAACGGAGAGAAGCCATTGGAAGACTTCTTCAAATGTTGAAAGAAAAGAAGATGTTGCCGGCCAGATTGACCTCTAACCTACAATTCTTTCGGTAGAAAACCAAACGGTCGACAATTTTCCAGCTGATTGAGAAATCTAAGGTTGGCTCCCCGGGCTAGATTCGAACTAGCAACCCTTCGGTTAACAGCCGAATGCTCTACCATTGAGCTACCGGGGAAGCGCGCAGGCAGGAACAGCGTGGAATCCGTGCCAAACCGAGTCTAGCGAAGCGAATTCGAATCTGTCAATGCATGCGCGGTCGCACTGAAAAGTTCGGCCAGAGACCGTTACGTGCCCGTTACGAGAGCACTTCCGATGCGAGCCCCGCCACCTGCTCCGCGATCGCAGGAGCGGCCGTGAGCCCTGGCGATTCGATCCCCACCAGATGAATTGCCCGCGGAACCGCGCGATCTCTTGTGATGACAAAGTCCGCAGGTTCCTTTTTGCCGGGCGGGACAAGTTTCGGCCGCAATCCCGAATACGCGAGCTGCAGGTCCTGCGTCTCGATCTCGGGCAGCAGAGTCTTCGCGTTGCGGGAGAATTCCTCGACGGGAAGCCGATCGCGCTCGTAATCATTCTTCTCATTGACGTAGCGCGCGGTCGGCCCCACCAGGACGCTTCCCCAGAGTGTCTTCGTAAAGTGCACCCCGAGACTTAGCGCGTCAGAATGCGGCAGCGGATAAACAAGTCCTTGAATCAGCGACGCGCGCGGGCCGCGAATTTCGCAATACTCCCCACGAACCGGATAGATTCGCCAGGAATCATTGCCGAGCAGCGCGGCGATTTCGTCGGCGTGAAGCCCGGCGGCGTTGATAAGGCAGCGTGTTTCGATCGTTTCGCGCGTGGCGGACTCTTCATCGCCAATTCGGAGCGTCACGCGGATTGTCTCTCTTCGCGGATCGAGCGCTTCGACGCGGGCACGGGTAACGATGTTTGCTCCCTGTTCCGATGCCACGCGCGCATACGCCTTCACCAACTCTTCGGGCGAAAGAATGCCCGTCGAAGGGATTGCGAGCGCGGCGACGCCCTTCACGTGCGGCTCGCGCGCGCGTATCGCCGCGGCGTCGATGATGCGCATGTCTTCTACGCCGTTGGTTTCTCCACGCCGCTGCAATTCCGCAAGCTCTTCTGCCTCGTGAGAGTTCGCGGCGACGATCAACTTACCCGTTCGCCGGTGCGGCACATTGTGAGCGGTGCAAAATTCGTACGTCAGCCGATTGCCGTCCAGGCAGTGCCGGGCCTTCAACGAATCTTTCGGGTAGTAGAGGCCGGAGTGAATCACGCCGCTGTTACGCGTGCTCGTCGCCATGCCCAGCTTTGGCAGTTCCTCGACGAGAAAAACGTCACTCCAGCGGCGCGACACCGCGCGGGCAATCGCACAGCCAACCACACCGCCGCCGATGATGAGAATCTTTGCGCGATCCATGCAAGGAAAGAATACGGCATTACGCTCGCCCGGAATGCCTCGATTTCGAAGGGCGGCGACAAACAATCACACGCCAAGACGCGCCACGAAACACCACGAAGAGGTCCGAATGATGCGGCTCCGTTCCTTGTTTCTCGGAAGAGAGTTCAGTCTTCGAGCACCATTTCATCGAACAGAGGCGCGCAACGGACAAGCCGCGCCTGCGTGCCGTCATGCACGGCATAGACCGCGGGTGTCTTGTCGTAGAGATTGTTCCACAG
>JBGOWC010000268.1:0-3723 GCA_041478415.1 Terriglobia bacterium | reverse complement strand
TGGATTTTGCGCTCGTTTTACTGGAACACGATTGACCAGGAGATGGCCTACGAAGTCATCGAGGGCAAGATCGCCATGGACCTGATCAAGCCGGTGTCGGTGCAGTGGATGTGGATTGCGCGCGCCATGGGCGAATCCGGGTTCCGCCTGTTCCTGCTCACGGCCCCCACCACCCTTGTGATCGGACTGCTTTTCCCGGTTCTTCCGCCCGCGTCAAAGATTCATCTGGCGCTGTTCGTGCTGGCAGCGATCGGCAGTTTTTTCCTCATGGGTGCGATCAATTTTCTGATCGGCACGTGCGCGATCCCGCTCAAGTCCATCCTGGCGCTGATTCGGGCAAAGTTCTGGCTCATCGAGATTCTATCCGGGCTGCTCGTTCCCCTCAGCTTTTTTCCAAAACCTTTACAGACACTCTCTTCCTGGCTCCCGTTCGAGCACATCGCCGCCACCCCGCTGCAGATTTATCTCGGCAAGCTGTCGCCCGGCGCATCGCTGCGGCTGCTCGCCATCGAATACGCGTGGGTCGTCGCCCTTTTCGCGCTGGGACATTTCTGGTGGGTGCGCGCCACGCGCAAGATCACGATTCACGGCGGGTGATATGCGAGGAGCTCTATCTCAGCTTCGCCGGCATGCCGGCCTCCTCGGCGCATACTTCGCGCAGTACGCCAAGGTGCGCATTTCCTATCGTGCGGATTTTCTGATCTCGCTCGCCACCAGCGTTGCCGCGACCGTTTTTTCTCTCGGATTCGTCGCCGTTCTGTTTTCCCGCATTCCCCGGCTCGCCAACTGGCGCTGGGAAGAAGTCATTTTCCTCTATGGCTTTTCGCTGATTCCCTTCGGCCTTTTCAACGTCCTCAGCCTCAATCTCTACGAATTCGGCAACACCTACATCATGGAGGGAAAGTTCGATCGCGTGCTTCTTCGGCCGCTCTCTTCTCTTTTTCAGGTTCTCTTCGAGGCCTTCCGCATCGAATCCTTCCACGAAGTCCTGGTGGGGCTCGCGGTCGTCGCATGGGCTTCACGCCGGCTGCACTACCATTGGCACGCCAGCGACATTCTTCTGCTCGCATTCTTTGGCCTCTGCGGCGCGGTCATCTACGTTTCTGTTTTTCTTTTTCTGAGCACGATTTCATTCTGGTTCGAGGACCGCATTGGCATTCATCCGCCGTTCTGGAATCTTCTCGCCTTCGGCCGTTATCCGCTTTCGATCTACAGCGGCTACATCCAGTTCCTTCTGAGCTGGATCATCCCGTTCGGCTTCGCGACGTTTTATCCGAGCGCGCGGCTGCTCGGCCGGCCCGAATTCCGCGCCTACGCCGCGCTCGTTCCGTTTGTCGCGGCCGCGACGCTGGCGCTCGCGATCGCATCCTGGCGGATCGGGCTGCGACGCTATTCGTCCACGGGATCCTGAGCGGAGCGATGCCCGGGAACTCCCAATCGTCCAAACTCGTATCTTTAGAAAGAGTCATGCGAACCGTTCTTCGCGTCGCGCTGGGCGTTTTCCTGCTGCTCCCGGTTCTCGCAGCAGTCGCCGGCTGGTATGGCGGAGCGGCTGTGCTCCATCCGCCCCGACGCCTGCTCACACCCGATCTCATCGCGCAGGCGGATGCTTCCTTTTCACGGCTCGGTGTGAAGCGGGCCGACTTCGACGTGCGCGCGCCCGACGGCATTCTGCTTCGCGGATGGAAAGTCAGCGCGGCAAAACCAAACGGGGATTGGGTCCTTCTGTTTCACGGTGTGGCGGATAACCGCATGGGCGTCCTCGAGCACGGGCTCATTCTCCTCCGCGCCGGCTACAGTGTTTTAATCATGGATATTCGCGCGCACGGCCAAAGCGACGGCGACCGCGCCACGTATGGCTGGCTCGAACGCGACGACACGCGCGCAATCATCGATGCCCTAGAATCCGCTGAATATCCACGCCATCTCTTCGCCCTCGGCGAATCCATGGGCGCGGGCATCGCCCTGCAATCCTCCGCCGCGGACCCACGCATCGAAGCCGTGGTGGCAGAAGCTCCTTTCGCGAGCCTGCGAGAAGCCTCTTACGATTACGCCGGCCTGCAGCGATACGCGTGGCTGGGCAAGACGCTCTTTGCTCCTGGCGCCTGGACCATGGTCTATCGCGGCGAGAAAGAAGCCGGATTTTCTGCTACCGAGATCTCTCCGGAAAAATCCGTCGCCGCCCGCGCCTTCCCCGTCCTTCTCATCTGCGACGCGGACGACACGCAGCTTCCCTGCCGCCACGCCGAACGCATCTACAGGGCGGCACGCGGCCCAAAACAGTTGTGGGTCGTACCGGGCGCGTTCCACACAGCGGCGCTCGGCTTTGCGCCGGACGAATTTGCACGCCGAGTGCTGTCCTTCTTGAAAGGGAATCAAGCGAACTGAATCGTAGCGAGTCGAAACCAGAGCGAAGACGGGCGATTTGTCGTATGATGCCGTGCGCTGAGGGGTGATCCAATTATGCGAAAACTGCTTTTTCTTGTTCCGCTTATGCTGGCCACGGCCGCCTTTGCCCAGCAGGAACCGGATTGGTCCAAGGTCCAGATCAAAGTGACCAAGGTTTCGGGCAACATCTACATGCTGGAGGGCTCCGGCGGCAACATCGCCGCGTCGGTCGGTGACGACGGCATCGTGATCGTGGACGATCAGTTCGCGCCGCTGGCCGAAAAAATTCAAGCGGCGCTCAAAGGCATCGGCATCACCGACAAGCCGGTGCGCTTCGTGATCAACACGCACTTTCACGGGGACCACACCGGCGGAAACGCGCCCTTCGGCGGCGCCGGCTCCACCATCATCGCGCAGGACAATGTGCGCAAGCGCCTCGAGAGCGGGGGTACGGCCGGCAATGGCGGCTCCGTGCATTTCGATTTCAAGCCCGCGACCAAGCCCGCGCTGCCCATCATCACGTTCGAGCACGACGTGACCGTTCACTTGAACGGCGAGGACATCCGCGCGCTGCATTTTCCGACAGGACACACGGACGGCGACTCCATCATCTTTTTTCCGAAGAACAACGTCGTGCACATGGGCGACGACTTCGTGCGCTACGGCTTCCCCTTCATTGACGTGACCAGCGGCGGGAGCGTGCAGGGAATGATCGCCGCGATGGAAAAGGCGACCGCGCAGTTGCCCGCGGACGTGAAGGTGATTCCCGGCCACGGCGCGGTTTCCAACCTCGACGACGTGCGCGCGTTTGTGCAGATGTTGAAAGAGACGACGGCGGTCGTGGAGAAGGCTCTCGCCGCGCACAAGACGCTCGAGCAGATGAAGCAGGAGAAGATTCTCGCCCCGTGGGAGAAGAAGTGGTCGGGCGAATTCATCAACGCTGACGCCTTTATCGAGACGCTGTACAACTCGCTGACGGGCAGCCAGGGGAAATTCGTCAAGCACAACTGAATGGTGCGCGGGGGAAAGGCGCAGGGGTTCGCCCCCGGCTTCAGACCGCCTTCATCACCAGGAGCACGCGGTCATCTTCGTGGACCCCGCCGCGGGAGTGCTGCTCCACTTCCGCAAGCACCCCGCGCATGATCTCCTCCGGCGCCTGGCTGCGCCGCGCGGCCACCGCGTCGGTCAGCCGTTCGCGGGTGAATTCGTTGCCGGCGGCGTCCATCGCTTCGGTGATGCCGTCGGTGCACGCAACGAGAATATCGCCCGGCGCGAGCGGCGCGACCCCGCATTGATAACTTGCCTGCGGAAGCAGCCCCACCACCATGCCGCCTT